>JAGBUS010000104.1 GCA_017630735.1 Alistipes sp.
AGGTGCCTACGGTTATCCCTAACGATGTGGAGCGTCGTATCGGTAACTTCATCGCTTCGGAGATTCCTGATGGTGCTACACTCCAGATTGGCGTGGGTGGTATTCCTAATGCTGTGCTCGATGCGTTGCACGACCATAAGCACCTCGGTCTCCACACTGAGGCTATGACCGACGGCGTGGTGCCTCTCATCCAGAAGGGTATCATCGATAACTCGTTGAAGAAGATTTATCCTGGTCAGTCAGTAGCTTGCTTGTGCTTGGGTAGCCAGCGTCTATACGACTACTTGGATGGTAACCGCGATGTTGTTATCCGCGATGTTGCGTGGACAAACGACCCACAGAACATCCGCCAGAACCCTAAGGTTATGGCTGTGAACTCAGCTATCGAGGTGGACCTCACAGGTCAGATTTGTGCCGATAGTATCGGTGAGCGCATCTTCTCTGGCGTTGGTGGTCAGCACGACTTTATGTATGGTGGTGCCTTGTCGGAGGGTGGCAAATGCTTTATCGCACTCCCTTCTATCACCACTAAGGGTATCTCGAAGATTGTGCCTACGCTTACTAAGGGTGCAGGTGTCGTAACCACACGCTTCCAGGCGCAGTATATCGCTACAGAGCACGGTATCGTATACCTTCGTAATAAGTCGCTCGCTGAGCGTGCTAAGCTTCTTATCTCTATCGCCGACCCATCTGTTCGCGAGGAGTTGGAGCGTGCTGCGGTGGAGCGTTTTGGTATAGGATTTCTCCGTGTAAAGTAATATAGCAACCTTGTTATACAACTTCTTAGGTATTGGGGCTGTTGAACTTTTGTGTTTGACAGCCTCTCCTTTTTGTGCAGGGAGTAATAGGTAGCGATGGGTATAGGGATTTTCACTATTTTTTTGTATCTTCGCATCAGAAACTAAATTATATGACTATGAATAGACTTTTATTCTTGCTGACATCGCTCGTGGCGATATTCGTTGTGGGATGTACTCACGATACTCCAGAGCCTACACCAACGCCCGAACCAGAGCCTAAGGCAGAGTTCGAGGTGGTAATAACCGATGTGACACGCTCGACAGTGACATTCAACGTGACACCCGCAGATCTCGATGCCGAGTATCTATGTGTGATATACGACAAGGAGAGTGTTGAGGAGTTCACACGCGAGGAGTTTCTTGTGGAGTCGATACTCCAGGAGGTAGCCACCGAGGCTTCCAACGTGGGTAAGACCCTCACGGAGTATATGCCAGAGGTGGTGGATAAGGGTGCGATTGAGGGTGCGCAATTCTCAGGTCTGGCGATGGAGGCTACGTACTATGTGATTGTCTTTGGCGTGGATGCAGGTAGAGGCTATAAGGCGTCGACAGGGGTTGTTAAGGCTGAGTTCACGACCGAGGGTGCCGAGAAGATGGAGTGTGAGTTCGATGTCACTACAGAGGTTAAGGATAATAGCGTAACATTCTCTGTATCACCTACCGACACGACAATATACTGGTATCTGTGTACTATGCCCGTAGCGACATACAACTACTATGTCGTGGATGAGGATGGACATCAGATGTCGCATGAGTACTTCTATCAGTACTACTTCCAGCAGGAGATAAACGCCCTCTTGCAGCAGGGATACACCGAGCAGCAGGTGGTCGATGCTCTTATCCATGAGGGTGCTGTGGAGCTCCAGGCGAAGGGTCTTAAGGAGAATACCGACTACTGCTACCTCGTGGCAGGACTTATCATGGATGAGGAGGGTATCGTTATCTGCACCGATGTTGCGCGTGGCGACTATAGCACTGAGGGTGCTGCGCAGTCGGCAATGACCTTCGAAATCAAGGTATGGGATATAGGTCAGATGGAAGCGTCGTTTAGCATCACGCCATCGAACAACAACGATAAATACTGTGCCCTTGTAGCACCATGGGATGGCGTCACCGAGGCGCAGGATATGATGCATAAGCTTGTGGAGCAGTGGGCAGGCTGGATGGATGTTATGGCTGATGACCGTGGTCCTGTGGAGCATAGCGGAAGCACGGCGATGCGCCTCCCCGCTGCCGATACCGACTACTATATCATCGCCTTTGGCTATGACGGAGGTATCACCACCGAGGCTACGATGGCAACATTCCGCACACTGCCTGGTGGCTCGGTTGAGGATGTGGTATTCGAGGTTACGGCATCGAGCATCACGCCTTATGGCTTTACTATGAATGTAAAGTCGTCGGATAGTACAATATACTATGTTCCAGGTCTTTGTACTGCCGAGGAGTACGACGAAGCGACGTTTGTGGGCTATGAGAACGAGACGTTTGCCTACTACTTTGAGCAGTATAAGAGCTTCAATCCTGCGATTACCATCGCCGAGCTCCTCGACCAGTATTACTATAATGGTAATGCAACGTTGCAGGTGTCGGGATTGCAACCCGATAGCGAGTATCTCGGATATATCTATGCCCTGGATGTGCATAGCGGCGAGGTTGTAAAGTGCTTTACGTTCCCTGCGTTTGCCCGTACTGCGGAGTTCTCGACTATAGCTCCAAAGGTGGAGCTCGTGGGCTACTACTCAGGAGATGATGAGGCAGGCACGGTCTTTGACGATGCTAACGCCACAAAGGGTAGAGCTATCACGGTGGTGAAATATACAGATATCGAGGATGTGCGTACACTCTTTACTACGATGGTCGATGGCGACTGTAGCAATGCTGCAGCAGTGTCGGATGGCGAGTTGTGGCAACTGACACAGGGCTATTGGAACACGTGCAAGACCAGCGAGCCATATTCGTTCTACCTGGCGGATTGGAATGTGGTGAAGACGGCATTGTGCTACGCTACGGATAATAATGGCATGCTCAGCCCTATGAGCCGCCTCTATACCTGCCCTACGGCAGAGAATAAGAGCGACATCGCCGAACTCCAAGAGCTTGTGAATGAGATAAATAACGGCACACGTGGCACTGCTGCAGTAGAGTTGCTATTGCCTAAGTCGGTGGTTGTTGACGACGCGCCAGCGTCGCGCGTGACTATCACCCCCGTGGAGTAGGGGAGTAAGCTGGATAAAAGAAAAAGAAGCCGTCTAACAAGGTTATTTTGGCGTTGCACTCGTACTCAAAATGCTCATTTACACAAAGTAAACTCCGCTTTTTCGTATTTCGTGCGCCTAAAACTAACTCTTGTTATACAACTTCAAAAAAAGAGGTTGTCTCAACATAACTTGTTGGACAACCTCTTTTTTGCGAGGTCCGAAGCGGATTCGAACCGCTGTAGACGGTTTTGCAGACCGTTGGTTAAGCCACTCGCCCATCGGACCAATTCCGATGTAATAACAAATATATCTGTCATTACAGAGCGCAAAGATAGAAAGATTTTCTCAATCTCCAAAATATTTTGCGAGAATTTTTACTTATCAACCAATTTTCCTTGTTCAGCAACAGATTATTCAGCGAAAATTGCTACCTTTGTAAAATAATATTGTTTATGCTACTAAAATAAAACTAAAAAATAATTATGATGAACAAATCTTTAACTTATCTCGCTCCAGAGGCTGAGGTATTGGAGGTAGCCGTGGAGCAGGGCTTCGCAAATTCTATCGAGGATCCTGTCGAGAATCCAGAGCAGGATTGGTAAAAACACTTAAGGACGCAAACAACAATGAGACGTTTTTCACTTTTGGCAGTTGTGGCACTGCTTGTTGCCGCCTGCACACAGGAGATTGTCGTGGAGACAATTCCCGCAATCGCAGATGATGCTCCTGAGACCATCACCGTAGGCTTCGAGAACGAGGACACACGTATTCAGCTTCAGAAGCAGGATGATGTCTATAAGACAGTATGGACAAAGGGCGATAAGGTATCGGTATTCTACCGTAGTAATGCCAACCAGCAGTGGCAGTATCAGGGTGAGACTGGTGAGCGCAGTGGCGACTTGAAGCGCATAGCGAAGCCTGTTGCATCGGAGACCCTCTCTAAGGTGGTTGTTGTATATCCATACAATGCAAACTACTATATCAACCCTGAGAGCTGCAATCTTCAGGCTTTGCTTCCTGCGAAGCAGTCATATCTTGAGGATAGCTATGGCTTGACTGGTGGTAATCTTATGGTATCTAACGGCGAGTATAACCAGTTCTCGTTGAAGAACGTATGTGGCTGGATTAAGATACAGTTGCTCGGTACTGGTCGTGTTGAGAAGATTACGCTTCGTGGTAACAATGGCGAGCAGGTAGCGGGTGAAATCTATATCGACACTACTGATGCTTCATCTATCCTTGCATCCGACATGGGTGGTATTCCAGAGGATGGAAGCAATGATTCTACTGGTGGCACTGGCGGTAACCTTATCTTCGATGATACTGTAATGACCGATGTTACCCTTGATTGTGGCGATGGTGTAGCTCTTGACGAGGAGACACCTACAGCCTTCTTCATTGCCCTTCCTCCTCAGACATTTGCTGCAGGTGTATCTATCGAGATTATGGGTGTTGATGGTGCTGTTATGACCAAGAGCACAAGCAATCCTGTTGTTATTGAGCGCAATAAGATTCAGCCAATGTCTGCCTTTACTTACGAGGGATCTATCAATATGTCGGCTGGTTTGGCATATACAACAAACGACGGCTATCCACTCGACCCTATGACATTCGATGGCTTTGGCGTTGATTTTATTGATAACTTGTACGACGAGAACACAGGTCGCGGTATGTTGCTCTTCGAGGATGATGTAACAGCCATCCCTGCAGAGGCATTCCTTGAGTGTACTAACCTTACATGGATGCGTTTGCCTGAGGGTATCACCTCTATCGGTAAGAAGGCATTCTTCGGCTGTACAGCTCTTGAGGAGCTTACCCTCCCTGCGAGCGTATCTACTATTGGTCAGCAGGCATTTGGTGAGTGTACAGGTGTGCTTACAGTAAATTGTAATACTCAGAATGGTTCGGGCGAGACGTACGGTAGCTTCTATGGCTCTAAGTTTAGCGATGTTATTGTGGGTGAGGGCGTTACTAAGATTGGCGACTATGCCTTCTGGTATTGCGATGAGACTAAGCAGTTTACGCTCCCATCAACTCTTACTACCATCGGTAATAGTGTATTTGAGGGCTGTAGTGCTATTGAAACAATCATTATCCACGATAATATTGAAACTATCGGTAGCGAAGCATTCTGTAACTGTACATCGCTTACATCTGCTACAATCGGTAGTGGTATTACTTCAATTGGTAATTCAGCATTTGAGAATTGCTCTAAGCTTGTAAGTGTAAACTTGGGTAAGAGCCTTAAGACTATCGGTAACTCAGCATTTAGAGAGTGTGTGAAGCTTACAGGTGTTGTTATTCCTAATAATGTCACTACTATTGGTAATTATGTGTTCTACAATTGCGACGCTCTAACCGAGATGATTATACCTTCTCAGGTAACTGCAATTAATCAATATGCGTTCTACGATTGCGATAATTTGCAGAGCATAACTATCGGAAAGCGTGTTACTACTATTGGAGATTATGCGTTGTATGGCTGTGATAAACTTGCAGATGTATCTATTGGAAGCGGTGTAACGCAGATTGGAAATAATGCGTTCCAATATTGTAAGGGCCTTACAACTATTACTATTCCTTCAAAGGTAACTTCAATTGGAGCAGGTGCATTTGAATATTGTTCTGCGTTAAAGGAGGTATATTGTAAGCCTACTACACCGCCAACTTTGGGTGGCTATTATGTGTTCAGTTCTAATGCTTCTGGTCGTAAGATTTATGTACCTGTAGGTTCTGGTAGTGCGTATAAGAATGTAAACTATTGGAACTACTACTACTCAGCAGATATTGTTGAGACGACATTCTAATAGGTAAGTAGATATGATGTTGGGGAGGCGTGAGTCTCCCCACTTTTTTTTAAGGGAAAAGTGAAAAGTGAAAGGTGAAAAGTGAAAGGTATGGTGCGCTTCGCGCAGTTTTAAAGGGAAAAGTGAAAGGTGAAAAGTGAAAGGTATGGTGTCTGCGACGCATATTAAATCTCGCGCGAAGCGCACCTAACTTTTTCCCCTTTTTAACTTAATTTTGTGCGAAGCACACCCTATATCTGCTTACGCATGCGGGCGACGGGGATGTCGAGCATCTCGCGGTATTTCGCAACCGTGCGGCGGGCAATCTTATAACCCTTATCGTTGAGGATATCCATAAGGTTCTCGTCCGTGAGGGGGTGGCGTTTATCCTCGCCGTCGATGCACTCCTGGAGGATTGTCTTTATCTCGTGGCTCGACACCTCCTCGCCAGAGGTGGTCTGCATGCCCTCCGAGAAGAGCGACTTCAAAAGGATAATGCCGAAGTGAGTTTGGATATACTTGCTATTCACCACGCGCGAGATAGTCGACACGTCGAGGTCGGTGCGGTCGGCGATATCCTTCAGAATCATCGGGCGGAGCTTGCTCTTGTCGCCATCCTGGAAATATTCGCGCTGGAAGTCGAGGATGGTCTCCATAGTGCGCATAAGGGTGTCGTGGCGTTGCTTGATAGCCGAGATAAACCATTTAGCAGAGTCTATCTTCGACTTGACGAACTGCACAGCCTCCTTATCCTCAGCCTTGATAGTGCCATCGGGAGCTACCATATCGCGCATCATATCGCGGTAGCGGCGCGAGATACGCACCTCAGGGATGCCCGACGAGTTGAGCGACAGGCGCATGCCACCATCGCTATTGTCGAGCAGAAAGTCGGGGGTGATATATGGCGTGGCATCAACGCCACCATCGTTATAGAGGTTGCCAGGCTTAGGCGAGAGGCTACGGATATACTCTATAGCCTCGCGGAACTCCTCCTCGCCGATGTCGAGGCGCGACATGAGCTTCTCGTAATGTTTCTTGGCGAATGCCTCGAAGTGGGCGTCGATAATCTTATGTGCCAGGCGTTTAGCGCGGCTGTCGAGCGTCTGGCGTTGCATCTGCAGAAGCAGGCTCTCCTGGAGCGAGCGTGCACCGATGCCGGCAGGCTCCAGCTCCTGGACAATAGAGAGGATGCGCTCTATCTCCTCGGTAGATACCTCCATGCCGCGTGTGAAGGCGAGGTCGTCGCTGAGCGAGGCGATGTCGCGGCGCAGGTAGCCATCATCGTCGATGCTGCCTACGATATATACGGCAACAATCATCTCCTCCTCGCTGAGTGAGCGGAAGTTGAGCTGCTCGACGAGCGACTCGCTTAGGGAGCGTCCCTCGGTGATATATACGGGGCGTTGCTTGTCGTCCTTCGAGAAGTTGTTTATGCGCGCCTTATATGAGGGTGCGTCATCCTCCTTGCCGATATACTCCTCTACGGAGATCTTCTCTGGAGCATCCTCGCCCTCGCTCTTGGCATCAACATCCTCCAGTACGATATTCTCCTCTATCTCCTGCTTCACGCGCTCCTCAAGGAGCATGGTAGGGAGCTCCAGAAGCTTTATCATCTGGATTTGCTGAGGTGATATCTTCGTCTGTAGCGATATTGTCTGTTGGAGTCTGTTTGCCATAATACTTTATTAAAGTGAAAGGTGAAAAGGGAAAACTGTAAAGTAAGGAGTGCTTCGCACGAGATTTAATATGCGTCGCAGACACCATACTTTGCACTTTTCACTTTTTAGTTTTCAGTTAAACAATAAACGGTCGACCTTGTGGTCGGCCGTTTATTAGGCTGTATGGCTTAGAACTCTGCGTTCTTTGGCGTACGTGGGAATGGAATAACATCGCGGATGTTGCCCATACCTGTTACGAACAAGAGCAAACGCTCGAAACCAAGACCGAAACCTGAGTGTGGTGCCGATCCCCAACGACGTGTATCGAGGTACCACCACAACTCCTTGCGGCTCATGCCTAACTCGTCAACTCTTGCACAAAGCTTGCCAAAGTCTGCCTCACGCTCCGAACCACCGATAATTTCACCAATTTGTGGGAACAATACGTCCATAGCGCGTACT
Source organism: Alistipes sp. (assembly GCA_017630735.1). Taxonomy (GTDB): domain Bacteria; phylum Bacteroidota; class Bacteroidia; order Bacteroidales; family Rikenellaceae; genus Alistipes. The sequence continues at coordinate 7,908 of JAGBUS010000104.1, forward strand.
GTCTTACCATCCTCGTTCTGCTTCATGTAGAATGCCTTGATCTCCTTAGGATAGTTGATAAGGATAACTGGACGCTTGAAGTGCTCCTCTACGAGGTAACGCTCGTGCTCCGACTGAAGGTCGCAACCCCAGTCGCATGGGAACTCGAACTTCTTGCCTGAAGCCTTCAAAATCTCGATACCGTCAGTATAGTCGAGGCGTACGAAGTCGTTGTCAAGGACAAACTGGAGACGCTCCAACAAGCCCTTATCCCACATCTTGTTCATAAATTCAAGATCCTCGCGGCAGTTCTCCATAGCGTAGCGGATGAGGTACTTCAAGAAGTCCTCAGCGAGGTCCATATCGTCCTGCAACTCGTAGAATGCCATCTCAGGCTCGATCATCCAGAACTCTGCCAAGTGGCGTGGTGTGTTAGAGTTCTCGGCGCGGAATGTAGGACCGAAGGTGTAGATCTGACCGAGAGCCAAAGCACCAAGCTCACCCTCCAACTGACCTGATACAGTAAGGCTACATGGCTTACCGAAGAAGTCCTGTGAGTAGTCTACTGCGCCCTCCTCAGTGCGTGGAGGATTGCTCATGTCGAGTGTCGACACGTTGAACATAGCACCTGCACCTTCGCAGTCTGAAGCTGTGATAAGTGGAGTGTGGAGGTAGTAGAAGCCCTTGTCGTTGAAGTACTTGTGGATAGCAAATGCCATAGCGTGGCGGATGCGGAGCACAGCACCGAAAGTGTTGGTACGTGGACGCAAGTAGGCGATGTCGCGCAAGAACTCCAATGAGTGACCCTTCTTCTGAAGTGGGTATGTCTCAGGATCTGCAGTGCCGTAGATCTCGATCTTCTCAGCCTGCACCTCTACGCCCTGACCAGCACCGAGTGATGCTACGAGCTTACCGTCAACTCTAAGACATGCACCTGTGGTAACACCCTTCAATTCTGCCTCGTCAATCTTTGCGAGGTCTACAACAACCTGAATGTTTGCAACTGATGAACCATCGTTCAAGGCGATAAATGCAACGTTCTTGTTGCCACGCTTTGTACGTACCCATCCCTTGACTGTAACATCTCTGCCGTCGCCCTCCATCTTGAGCATCTCGGCAATTCTAACAAGTTTCATAAGTGTATATTATTTATTTCATTATTTTCGTTAGTAGCATAACGCCATAATAGGCTACAAAATTACTAATTTTTTCGTAAATGATTGCGGTCTCAACACTTTTTTATACCTTTGTCATAAAGAAGATGACATTAAATGCTATGAAAAGAGGGATATATCTACCATGTTTGGTCTTTGCGATGATTTTTGCCACCGTGGATGTTGTAATGGCGCAGGCACGCATAGCGCGTACAGAGTTTCTATGTTACGATAAGCGCGAGGATGCAAAACGCGATGTGCGCACGCAGATTGATAAGTATATAGCAGTATGCCCAGAGTTGCAGTTCGAGACAGATGAGGGAGGTGTGCGCGCTGTCTATGAGCAGACTATCAACGTGCCAGCATCGTGGAACGACTATAACGCCTATCTCCACTTGGAGAGTGTGGGGGATGACTTTACGGTATTTATCAACGGTAAGCAGATTACGCGACCTATAGATAAGTACACCCCTTCGGAGATGTTCATATCGCCATACCTTGAGCAGGGCGAGAATACCCTCGCTATAGTTGTTGTTGCGGAGCCTTATATGGCAACCATTGCCGAGGATATCGTGGCTAAACAGCGTGCGCAGTTCTCTAATTGCTATATCTTTGCACAGCGTAAACTGGGTATCTACGATGTTAATATTCGTATGGTGCCTGACTCGCTCGATAGGTTTGCACAGCTAAGACTTGATGTCGAGGTGGATAACTCATTCTCGACAGATGAGGTTATCGAGGTGGGCTACGATATATATGCCCCTGATGGCAAGCTGATGGAGTATAGTGTTAATGACCTCGCGATGGAGGGCTTCTCACGCGATACTATGCGCTTCACACCATGGATATATCACTCAAACCCAAATCGTTGGTCGCCCTCAAATCCGAAACTTTACGACCTTATGCTGTATATCAAGCGTAGCGGTATTGTGTGGGAGTATATGCCTTTCAAGGTGGGCTTTGCGGAGTATGGACATAACGAGGCGGGCGAGATTACAGCTTTCGGCAAGGCGTTGACACTCAAGAAGTCGGTGTATGATGCTGCCGTGGATAGAGCAACCACCGAGAAGGAGGTTAAGGCATTGAAGGCTAAGGGCATAAACTGCTTGTGCCCTACACATCCCCAGCCACAGTGGTTCTATGATGTGTGCGATAAGGTGGGTATGTATGTTATTGATTGCGCTGCTATATCGTCACCTACGCGCGCCGATGACCGCACAATGTCGGGAACACCCGCAAATGCACCATGGCTACTGGAGGATTACCTTATGCGTGTTGAGGCAATGTATCGCCGAGCGCAAAACCACGTCTGTATCATCGCCTTTAAGCTCGCGAATGATCCTTCGGGCAATGGATATAACCTCTATAAGGCATACGAGCTTTTGAAGTCGTTTGGCGACTCACGTGCTGTGATATACGAAGGCGCAGACGGCGAGTGGAACTCTGATTTATAAGTTGCCTAATAAGGTTATTAGTTGAGATAACAGCGCATCTCCTCCATGTAAAGCCTCCCTTATCAAAGGGAGGTTTGGAGGGATTGTATATATGGTCGCGGAATCTTTCCGCGAAACGCACAAAAAAAGGATAGCTCTTGCTATCCTTCGTGCGTTGAGCGGAAAACGAGACTCGAACCCACGCTGCGCGCGGGTATTATTATTTCTCGCGAACTATATTTACACCCCCGACCCCTGGAAGGGGTGAGTGGGGTCGCTTCGGGCGGGTCATCGCCATTCAACGAAAAAAGGACAGCGAAATGCTGTCCTTTTTCGTTGAGCGGAAAACGAGACTCGA
>JAGBUS010000105.1 GCA_017630735.1 Alistipes sp.
TATGATTGGCGCGATGAGATTTTCGAGGAGGGCGGTAAGCATGGCATTAAGAATGTCAAGGGCGAGGTTGTGGTGCCCGCTATCTACGACGGCTTCTATACCATCGAGAGCTTCTTCCAGCCATCGTTGCCCGTCGTAGCTATCAAGGATGGCTTGTGCGGTCTTGTGAAGCGCGATGGCGAGGGTACGCCGATGTCGGAATTCGCGCACAGCTACATGGGTCGTATCTTCGACACCCTCGTGTACACCGCTGTAAAGCCTGGCGATGACAACCACTTTGCGTTGTCTGTCATGGGCGAGGTCATCACCCCCTATGAGATTGAGAAGTACTATCAGCCCAGCGACGGCTGTGTGATTCTTGAGGCTAATGGCAAGTATGGCATCTTGGCTCTGGATCAGGGCTATGTCTATATCTCGCCCGAGTATGATGAGATACATGATCAGGGCTATGGCGATGATTTCCTGTTCATCAAGGATGGCGTTGAGGGCTATGTTACTCTCAATGGTGAGTTCATCTCGAAGGAGAGATATGCTGGCCTTGACCCTGAGCAGCAGGATGAGTACATGGAGGTAGGATTTATTGGCTCATGCGCATAGCGCTAATCGGCAATACTCCTGAGTCTCAGTCCATAACGCTCCTTGTGGGCTGAGAAAACAACCCGTAAAATAGAGCTTAGAACGTTGTGCTATTTCCATAGCACATGCCCTTTGCGCCCCTATGCTAAACGTCAGTGAAACACTTGCAACGGAAAAAGTTTCCTGGTAATATGACGCACGGAACGTTCTGCAATATGGGATGCACGGCTCGGGAGTAACAGTGGATGAGACTTGCGATTTATTTAGAGAATGCAAGAGAGATGATGTATAATAACGAAAAAGAGAGATAGAGTATGGGAAGAGTTTCAAATAGAAGATTTGCGTCAAACAGGGATGTTAATAACGATGTAGAGTGGATTCCAGCAGAGATTGATAACGAGGAGACGCTGACACTTCTTACAGCCGTATGCCAGATTGTAGAGGTTGCGCGTGACTCGCAGTACAACCCTCGCATCTACGAGGTAGCAGCGCGCCCCATATCCTATATTGTTGATTTGCTATTTCTCACCGAAAGGCAGGCTGTGGTTTACGCCCTTGTGATGGATATGTACTACGACCCACAGATTTCAACCTACGATATTGGTCGCAGTTTGGGCATCTCGCCACTAAAGGCTATGATATTTCGCCCCGACCTCGAAGAGCTGTGTCGTCGAAACTATTTGGTTGAGATCTTCGATGAGGATGTCACAGACAAGAACTATAGCGTAACCAAGGAGGCTATTACTTCATTGCAGCAGGATTGCGCAATTGTCTATCGTGGCGCGGGTGTGGATAGTGCCGAGGAGTGGTTCGGAGCACTCGATAAGATTGTCACGGCTCGTTGTAATCGACGCATAGACTATGATACATACTGCATGCGCGTTGAGGCCCTTGTGAGACAGAATGAGGAGCTTCAGATGATTAAGAGGTTTAAGATGAAGGAGTCGCAACTGACAACGGAGGAGAAGATGTTGTTCTGGTGGGTGTGCAACATGGTGATATGTGCGGGATACGAAGCTATGGTGCCTGACAACTTCAGAAAGCTATATAGCGACATGGCGGTTCATCGTACCCAGCGCAAGTCGTTGGCATTAGGCTCAAACGGTCTTATCAAGAGTGGTATGTTACGCATCGCACGATCGAGCGAACAGCGTACGAAGGATAGCTACGAACTTACCCCTTGGGTGGTTAAGGAGATGCTCGCGGAGCTGGAGCTCGATAGTGTCAACTCGTCGTCTCAAGATGTTGTGGAGCACACCTCGATTACTCCTAAGCAGTTGTTCTACAACGAGAGGGAGCAGAGGGCTATCGACCAACTTTCGGCGCTATTACAGCCCTCTCGATTTGTGGAGGTGCGTAGCGAGCTCGAGAGTCAGGGCTTCCGAAAGGGCTTTGCTTGTCTGTTCCACGGTGCGCCAGGCACGGGTAAAACCGAAACTGTTTTGCAGTTGGCGCGCGCTACGGGCAGAAACCTGATGCAGGTCAACATCTCGGAGGTTAAGAGTATGTGGGTGGGTGAGAGCGAGAAGAACATTAAGGCTATCTTTACGCGCTACCGCCGACTTGTTGAGGCGTCGGATGTGGCACCTATACTACTCTTCAATGAGGCAGATGCCATCATCGGCAAGCGCCTTGAGAACGTTCAGCGCTCGGTGGATAAGATGGAGAACTCGATACAGAACATCATTCTCGAGGAGATGGAGAAACTCGATGGCATCCTGATAGCCACCACCAACCTCACCTGCAACATGGACACGGCTTTCGAGCGTCGCTTCCTCTACAAGATAGAGTTTGAAAAACCCTCGGTCGAGGCCAAGAGCGCTATATGGCAGTCGATGATATCGGGTCTTTCGGCAGATGATGCCACTCAGCTGGCGGTGAAGTACGACTTCAGTGGTGGCCAGATTGAGAACATCGCACGCAAGAGTGTTGTGGATAAGATTCTTACGGGAGAGGATTTGTCGTTAGATACGCTATGCACACACTGTGATTCGGAACTCATGGATGATAACAAGAATAGAAGACAGATAGGCTTTTAGACCATTAGGAGTAATGATATGTATGCGATAATTCTGCCTCTGCAACATTTTTATACATATAAAACAATTTACGGAGTCGATAATTATTACGACCTTTGCACAAGCAACAAGGAGATAACGCCTTGTGTTAGTAACCGATTTATTAACTTATAAACCTATACGACTATGACACTTTTTAATTCCAATCTCAACAAGCCCGCACACTACAATAAGCTCGCCTCTGAGCTACTTAGCCAGAAGAGCTGGCCACGATACTTCACCGTTGGCTACTACTCGGAGGATTATGGTGGCGAGATTCATGAATTCAATATTCCGCTCACCGAGGAGCAGTACAACGAGATGAAGCCTATCGCCGAGCAGTGCAAGGCTGAGGATATCGACTTGTGGGACTACTACTATGACAGTAAGTTCCCCGAGTACCTTCTCCTGGACGAGCCAGGCTTCTATTGCGAACCACGAACCATCGACCTGGATATGGCGAACTATCCATGTAAGATTAAGCTTGCTATCTTCTACGATGGCGTCGAGAAGGCTCCTCAGGTTATCGAGAGGGTACTTGTGTTTTCGCATGACGAGTACCTTGAGCTCCTCGAGTGGCAGCTCAAGCATCGCAATGCAAGTTATAACGACCTTTTCGACCGTTTGCCAGAGTTGTTTAAGATTGTCGATGATAAGGTAAGAAGTGTATTCGATGTTAGTAATATTGGCATTATGCCATATGAGGTGCCAGCGTTTGTTGTAGAGCTTACAGGCATCAAGGAGGATGCATTTCATTTGTGTGGTGAGGATAGCAAGAGTCGCGAAATCTACCGTCATATCAACGACGATTATGCAGAGAACACGTTCGTTTTTATTGAGGACCGTAAGATGTATTTCCGCTTTGAACACTTCGACTATGACAAGAGTGATACCACTGAGTCTCTGCTTCTTGATGACATCGATGCCATAGCCGTACAGCGCGCTCTGGGTGTTGATAACTATGCGGGTATTATGGACTCTCTCTCGGTATACTTTGGCGCAAGCGATGGCGTTGCTCGTTTCGCGGAGTTCCTGCGAAGCAAGTCTATCGATTTTGTCGAGAATAGAGTAAACTAATCGTTGTGTCGCAATATCCGAAGTCTAATACTGATAATACTTACTACGATGAACACAAATAGCAATTATAGAATTACGAGCGTCAAGGTCTCTACCAATGGCGTTAACGAGCTCTACTTTGATGTAGAGTGGGAGGGTGATGAGGCCCTCGACTACCTTGAGTTGAGAGTCCTGGAGAGCGACGTGGATAACAACTTGGAGATTTGCGCCTACCCGATGCATAACCAGAGAGTAGTGGTCAAGGATCACTACTTCGTAAAGTGCTGGAAGAGCAAGGAGGTAAACAATGAGAGCTTCGTCGTGGAGCTGGGCATTGCGCAGTATACCGACGAGGGTAAGCAGTTGAGTTGGGAGGTGTTAGCGGCCTACGAGCCAATCAGCATCGGCCTGTACTACGAACCTCACATATTTAGAAAAAACAAGCTGGAGATAAGGTAATCCTCCAATCAAGCCTTGACCACGAACCCGTCATAATCACGGCGTTCTAAATTGCTGGCTAAATAACTGTTAATAAACTAATTAAACCTATAAATACTATGAAAGAGCTTAAGTGTCCACAGTGCGGAACAATGTTTAAAATCGACGAGGCTGACTATGCCTCAATCGTAAGTCAGGTTAAGAGTAAGGAGTTTGATGCAGAACTCAAGCGCCGTGTAGAGGAGATGAACGCCCGCATCGAA
>JAGBUS010000106.1 GCA_017630735.1 Alistipes sp.
GCTGTAAACAATGGAAATGCCTGATTAGCAGTATTGTTACGCACCTGGAAACCGATCATGTGCACGTCCTTGCTTACAATCTTTTTAACAATATCCTCACGATCGAACTTTGTGTCATTTCTGTCGTTACCACAATCACCAACAACAATAAGGATATTACTCTGGTCAGACTTGAAACCGAGCTGGTCAAGGGCTGTATTGATACCAAGATAGAGGGCCTCCTCGTATGTCTTATCAGCCGCAGCACTCTTGATACCATAGTTATTACCACTCTCAAGCCACTGGTAGAATTCCTTCTGGTTTGGAGAAGTAAGTCTGAATACATCTGCAGAGTGGTCGCCATCAGAATAATCACGATAGATAACTGCACCAACCTTCACCTTGTACTGGGCATTGAAGATATCCGAACAACTCTTCTTAATCGCGTCGATAACAGCAGGATAGAACTCGCCCATTGACGATGTACCGTCGATTACGAGACCGATATTGATATTAGTCTTCTCCTTGGTAATCTTCTCGCTATACTCAACAGCCATAGCCGCCTTGTCGTTCGCAGCAGACATATCGTAGGAACCTTCACTATTAAGTCTGGTAAATGTTGAGATATTATAGAGACTTGCAGTGCTACCATCAAGAATTGGGTAACGCAACTGATCCTTGCTCATACGATATAGATACTTATCATACTTGGGGGGCTCTGGTTTGAGTACGAAACCGCTATGAGCCAGGATATTATCTCTATTCTTATTAGCGTAGAATTCTATTCTATGGTCATGCTTCACGAAATATGCAACAGACTCCTTATCCCATGTAGGCTCAAGACATGAACGCTGGTTCCAGGGCACAAATGAGTTCTGGTCAACCCAACCATAAAGCATCATACTTGAGCGACCGTCAAGCGTGTGAGTGTGCGCGAGGAGCGACATATTGCCCTCGCTCTTCATAACATAGTAGAACTTCATATCTGAGCTTAGCTGCTCAAACTTGCTCTTATTCTCAGGATTATAGATAAGTCTACCAGATGTCTCACCACCCTGCTCATCAAGGTTTGCACATATCAATGCCTTCTGATAGATACCATACTTATCAGCAGGGCATGAGTGCCACAAAAGCAACTTAGACATTGGAACCCAACCCTTAGAGACCGCCTCATGCGAAATCTTTGGATAATCAATACCAGACATAGGCTCAGTATATACCAAAGCGTATCCATTCTGAATCTTTGCAATTCGAACCTGCTCATTGAAGTCCAGCTTAGTATACTGCACCTTGCTACCATCAGGCTTGGTATAGGTCACGTTATCTATACGATCGCTATACACAACCCAATGCTTAGGGCTGGCGGGCTTTGTAGATTGGCCATAGGGGGCCTTTGCAATTGCACTTGCATCAGTTAGCTCAATAACTGCCTTCTTAGCAAGAGTCTCGGGATAAAAGACTGAGCACTGTCCTGGGAGCTCAGTCTGCGCCTTGCCAATGCCGACAAAACCAAACATTGCCAATGCGAATAATAAAACTACTCTTTTCATATTATCGTTTTTTTAATTCTCAAACATGTTTCTAATATGGCATCAACACAAAACCCATCTGACGACAAAGGTTTTTATTGCCAAAGGGATTACGTTCATCAACCTGTAAATCATCATACTGAGCATGCCATATCTGCGTACTTACATAGCCTCTATATTTATCAAGCTCCAGGGTAAAATATAGTCTTGCAATCAGACTCTCATTACATCCCCAGTCCCAGAAATATGGCGTAACATACCAACAAAACAGAACAGATGAATATTGACGATTACCCTCCTCATCAATGAAATCATACTTATTAATCAACTTCATGATAGACTCATAGTCATGATAAGCATAGTTTTCATGAGCATCCTTCTCACGTAACTCCCTGACAAGGATTTTGAAGTCATCTCTGTTGTCATCCTCCAGGTTAATTCTCACCTCGATATGTTCATCATAGTTTGGGAGGTAGAATATCACAGCATACGACTCATCGCCAAGAGCATTTTCGTAGATATACTCCAGACGATCACACAAATCGTCAACAGGAGTCGTTCTATCATGCGATATATAATAGAACTCAAAATCCTGACTCTGTGCAAATGCCGTAAATGATGTGATTACCATCAATAATAAAATAGATAGTCTCTTCATAACAATCTAAATTATATTAAATGACATTGACATGAATTTCAACTAACAGATTTGTTGACTGGTCGACTACAACCGCAGTAACCTTATACTTAGCAACACCCATAAACATATCTGTCCAAAGCGAATTAAAATCGCTTGATATAATGCTTCCATTCGCAGCATTAACCACCTTATGCTTCGAACCAAATCTGCTTGAGATGTGCGTAGGCACTATACCATCAGTAGTATTGCTTAGCGAATTGTTGAGTTCTGAAATAGTGAGAGCCACAATACTTGGCTTTGTCTTTTTCTCGACAAAACCATCAACAACACAAGTATCAATCTGATCTGTTGTAAGATTTTTAACCCACACCTGATATTTACCATTAGAAGAGTGAGGTAACTTCTCAAAAATTCCGTTCTCGCTCTCAGCAACTATGTCATCATGATTGCCTGTTGTGATATAATAACTGAGTTCATCACCACTCTCAACTGTAGCCTCAACAACCAAGCGATATGTCTTATTATCACTATTCAACTTAGGAGTTGGAGTGTTTGTAATTTCGGGCTTTGTTGAATGTTCAACCTTAGGCTCCTCAGCAACCTCTACCTCAGTTTTTTCAACAACCTCTTCCTTCTGAACAGTTGTGGCAGCAACTTCTGGTTCGTCACTGCTTAACATACCACCAACAAAGTAGCCAACAGCTCCGCACACAATAAAGAGTAGAACCAATAATACTATTTGTATTCCTCTATTCATAATCAATATCTTACATTAAAATTTATACTTTAGTCCCAACGAAATCCACAATGCCTGTCGCTTAATGGTAAGTCCACTAATCAACGAGTTTACAGCCACGTGTTCAACACTGCCACTCTTATCTACCTTTGGCAATATAGGATTTGAATACACCTGCTTGTTTGACACATACGAATCCATAATTCCATGCTCATAACCAACAGATGCGTTGACATACAATCTGTTCTTCACGACATTGCAATCAATACCCAGGTTAGCAATAGCACTCAAATCAAAAAGATTCTTTGCGTAGGTATTGGGGTCAATAAAACTCTCAAATGACATTGTTTCCTCACCATTTGAGTTGTTATTCACACGAGTGTTAAATGTCACCGTGTATGGAGTCTTTGCTTTCGCCGACAGATTGAGATACGACTTAACACCAAAGTTCCATGACAGCATCACACGACCCTTTGAACCTAACATGTGCTCAATCTCGAAATACACAGGTACATACAAATCCATATACGAAACCTGCTCGACAGCATTAGTAACGGTGTAAGTGTAACGTTTCATCTCATACATACCAGTGTTTGTATTAAGACTGGGGACATCATGAGTATTTGTCAACTCCTTACCCAAACCGAGAGTGACACTACTGAACGAGAGACCAGCACCGAAGAACATTCCCATCTTACTCTTACGACGAGAACTAAAGGTAAAGCCATAGTCAATGCCGACATCAAAGGCATTTGACTTGGACTTAGACAACCTATCATTGCCTGACACATTATAAGCAAATGGAGCGTATGCCAGCTTCAACTTCGCACGCTGAGAGCGTCTAACAAAGTCAAAATCAACGAAATTATAGGCCTCAGTTGCCCTATCTTCTTTGTTATTATGTATTACCTCAACATCGTAGTCGTCTACCGTAAACTGTGTGTTAGCGCCGTAGATAGCATATCCGTTTTCGTCGAATGACAAAGGTGCATTATCGGCCTTAAGCATATGGAAATATCTGTCTGCTCGACTATACTCGCTTCTGCCATTGTTGTCAACGATAAGGAATTTACCCTTGGGGAACTGCTTAGACGAGTTGCTTCTGACATTCACCGACTCAATATAGCACATGTCAGTTTCATCGTTGTACAGAAGATTCATAACAACATTTATGTCCTCACCATAATATTTTCTAACATTAAAGTAGACACCATTGCTGTCATAATAATACAACTGCTTACTGAATGAGATA
>JAGBUS010000009.1 GCA_017630735.1 Alistipes sp.
TCGGCTTGAGTGTAAAATGCTCATTTACCTTATGTAAACTCCGCTTTTACCCTCTGCGACCGACTCCCAAATTAGTCTGCCTAAAATGATTTTACAAAGTGCAGAATTGCGACTACTTTGGTATTCGGCTTGAGTGTAAAATGCTCATTATATAAACATATAGATAATGAATATAAGTGTAAATAATTTGCGACCACTGACAGGTAGTGGTCGCAAGCTATATATCGAGACATACGGTTGCCAGATGAATGTTGGCGACTCGGAGATTGTCGTATCTATTATGCAGCAGGAGGGCTATCGCTATACCGAGAGCCTTGAGGAGGCGGATATTGTCCTTATCAACACCTGCTCTATTCGCGACAATGCTGAGCAGCGTATCTGGGGTCGTTTGAGCGAGATGCGCCATATGCGTAAGAAGAAGCCATCGCTAATCATAGGTGTCATCGGATGTATGGCTGAGCGTCTTAAGGAGGACTTGACTAAGGGCGGCACAGGTGTGGATATCGTAGCAGGTCCTGATGCTTACCGCGACCTACCACGTTTGGTGCGCGAGGTTGATAATGGTAGCTCAGGTGTAAATGTCGAGCTATCGAAGGAGGAGACATACGCCGAGATTGCTCCAGTACGTTTGGATAGAAATGGCGTGAGTGCTTTTATTGCCATCATGCGAGGCTGTAATAACTATTGTTCATATTGCGTTGTGCCATATACTCGTGGTATTGAGCGTAGCCGTGATGCTGCAACCATTGTTGCTGAGGCGCGTACACTCTTTGAAAATGGCTACCGCGAGGTGACACTCCTTGGTCAGAATGTGAACTCTTATCGCACAGGTGAGGTAGACTTTCCAGAGTTGTTGAAGCAGGTGGCAGAGATTTCCCCACTTTTGCGAGTACGTTTCGCAACATCACACCCAAAGGATATTAGCGATAAGCTTCTCGAAACAATGGCTTCGATGCCTAATATTTGTAAGGCAATACACCTCCCTGCGCAGTCGGGCTCTACGGAGATGCTTAAGCGTATGAATCGCAAATATACTCGTGAGTGGTATTTGGAGCGCGTGGCTGCTATTCGTCGTTATATGCCTGATTGTGCTATCACAACCGACCTTATTGCAGGTTTCGCACACGAGACCGAGGAGGAGCACGCAGAGACTATCTCGCTCATGAAGGAGGTAGGATACGATTTCGCCTATATGTTCAAGTATTCGGAGCGTCCAGGAACTTTCGCACAGCGTAATCTCGGTGATGATATTCCTGAGGATGTAAAGACACGCCGCTTGACCGAGATTATCGACCTTCAGAACAAACTCTCGGAGGAGAGCAATAAGCGCGACATAGGCAAGGAGTTCGAGATTTTGGTGGAGTGTACATCGAAGCGCAGCGAGGAGCAGCTCTCAGGACGTACATCGCAGAATAAGATGGTGGTGTTCGACCGTGGCGACCATAATATTGGCGACTACGTACGTGTTCGCATCACAGGATGCTCGTCGGCAACACTCTTCGGCGAGGAGGTGAAGTAGAATTACTAATTACTTACTGCTCACTACTAATTATAAAATTAACAATCTAAAATATTACGGATATGGAACTAATTAAATTTGATGCCAAGCATAGTGGCATAGCAATCACAGCGGAAATGCAGGCTGCAGCGCAGCGTGCTAATGCACTTCTTCACTCTGGTGAGGGCGCAGGAAACGACTTCCTTGGATGGGTAAACCTCCCATCTTCTATCAGCAATGAGCACATGGCAGAGATTAAGGCTGTAGCAGCTAAGTTGCGTGAGCGTGCCGAGGTTGTTATTTGCATCGGTATTGGTGGTTCATATCTTGGTGCTAAGGCGGTATTGGAGGCTATGGCAAACTCTTTTGAGAGCCTCAAGCGCGAGCACGACAACCCTACAGTAGTCTTTGCAGGTGAGAATATCTCGGAGGATTACACTTACGAACTTTTGGATGCTGTTAAGGATCGTTCTATCGCAGCTATTGTTATCTCGAAGTCTGGTACTACTACTGAGCCAGCTATCGCTTTCCGCCTTATCAAGGCTGAGATTGAGAAACGTTATGGCAAGGCTGAGGCTGCTGAGCGCATCGTTGCTATCACAGATAAGGCACGTGGTGCACTCAAGACCCTCGCAACACAGGAGGGCTATCCTACATTTGTTATCGAGGATAACGTAGGTGGTCGTTACTCAGTTCTATCGCCTGTAGGTCTTCTTCCATTGGCTGTTGCAGGTGTTGATGTAGATGCTTTTGTTGAGGGCGCACGTGATATGGAGCGTCTAACATCTGAGGCTACACCTATCGAGCAGAACCCAGCAGCGCAGTATGCTATCGTTCGTAACGAGCTTTATAAGGCTGGTAAGAAGATTGAGATCCTTGGTTCGTATGAGCCTAAGTTGCAGTATATCGCTGAGTGGTGGAAGCAGCTTTATGGCGAGTCTGAGGGTAAGGAGGGTAAGGGTATCTTCCCTGCAAGCGTAACTCTAACAGCCGACCTCCACTCTATGGGTCAGTATATCCAGGAGGGTGAGCGCACACTTTTCGAGACTATCATCTCTGTTAAGAACTCTAAGTATGAGGTAAAGGTTGAGGCTGACGAGGCTAACCTCGATGGTCTTAACTTCCTTACAGGCAAGCGTCTTTCTGAGATTAACAAGATGGCAGAGCTCGGTGTACGCCTTGCTCACCTCGATGGTGGTGTGCCAAACCTTATCATTGAGATTGAGCGCATCGATGCACGTACAATAGGTCAGCTCCTCTACTTCTTCGAGAAGGGTTGCGGTATCTCTGGTTATATCCTTGGTGTAAATCCATTCGACCAGCCAGGTGTTGAGGCGTATAAGAAGAATATGTTTGCGCTTCTCGATAAGCCAGGTTACGAGGAGGCATCGAAGGCTATCAAGGCTCGCCTATAATATATAAATAGGTATTTCGATTGAGGGGGGTATTAATTATCCCCCTTTTTTGTTGCTTTTTACGACTAAATTCGTACCTTTGCCGCCGCATACACGCTCTATCGCTGACACCTTGGGTGGAAGAGGAAAGTCCGAGCAACATAGAGCACCGCGCAAGTTAACGGCTTGATATCCGTGAGGGTATAGTAGCGTAGAAGAAAATAACCGCCCGTAAGGGTAAGGGTGAGAAGGCGGGATAAGAGCCCACCGCGAGGGTAGCAATACTCCTCGGCAGTACGTCTCGTGGGTTGCAAGACCATGTATACCGACAATTAA
>JAGBUS010000010.1 GCA_017630735.1 Alistipes sp.
GGTTGCGTTGAGTGTGTAAAGCGCAACTTGGACTTCGTTCCACCATACGAGACAGGTGCTTCACTCTACTTGCGTCCTACTCTTCTCGGTACTAAGACTTGTCTTGGTGTACGTGCTGTTGATGAGGCTGATCTTATCATTTTCTGTGCTCCTGTAGGTCCTTACTTCAAGGGTGGTATGTCAGCTATCAAGGCTCTTATCATGCGTGATCAGGACCGTGCTGCTCCACGTGGAACAGGTGACGTTAAGGTAGGTGGTAACTACGCTTCTTCTATCTGGTCACTTGAGGAGGCTCACAAGCAGGGCTTCTCTAACGTATTGTATCTCGATGCTGCTACTCACTCTAAGGTTGAGGAGTTTGGTGCTGCAAACTTCTTCGGTATCAAGAACAATACATACGTAACTCCTAAGTCAACATCTATCCTTCCTTCTATCACTAATAAGTCACTTCGTCAGATTGCTGCTGACCTTGGTCTTACAGTTGAGGAGCGTGATATTCCTGTTGAGGAGCTTTCTACATTCGAGGAGGCAGGTGCTTGCGGTACTGCAGCAGTTATCTCTCCTATCTGCGCATTGAATGACCTCGACAACGGTGTAACTTACGACTTCGGTATGAAGGTAGGTGACACTTGCAAGAAGATGTACGATCACCTTCAGGGTATTCAGTACGGTCGTGTTGAGGATATTCACAATTGGAACGTAGAGGTTCTTTAATGTGATAAGCGGTCATCTTTGACCTATCCCTACAAGTAAGACCCCTCGGGCTGTACTAATATGTACTATCCCGAGGGGATCTTCTTTTGTGATAGGCCATATCTAACCACTTCTAACATTAAATAACACACCCCTCCCGTAGGTTTTTCCCTTTCTTCCCTAACCTCCCTATTCTCCTTAAACTCCCTACTCTCCAACCACTACCCCACAAAAAAAAGAGCGTTCCACGTGGAACACTCTTAAATAAATGCTAATTATTGTTGCGTTATCTACCGAACTTTACCAACAATACGTTTATATCTGCTGGCGAAACGCCTGGAATTCTGCTCGCTTGACCGATGGTTGTTGGGCGTATTCGTGTTAGCTTTTGACGTGCCTCGATTGTCAATGACTGCAATGCGTTAAAATCGAAACCATCAGGAATAACGATACTCTCCAATCGGTGCATCTTGTCGGCGTAGTATTTTTCCCTCTCAATATAGCCGCGGTACTTAATTTGTATCTCTGCCTGCTCCAAAACCTCGTCGCTAACCTCATTATCGATGATATATTTTTCGAGCTTGCGAGAGACTTTACGTAGCTCCTGAATCTTCACATTGCTGCGCAAAATTATATCATAGAGCTTTTTCCCTTGCGTTAGAGGCTCCTCACCGATAGAAATTAAATAGTCGTCAATTTCGCCTATTTTAACCGCACTCTTACGAAGCATCGAAATAAGCGATTCTACAGCTGAATTTTTTTTAAGCAGATTTTCGTGTTTTGCCTCGTTCACAAGACCAATTTTGTAACCAAGTGGTGTAAGTCGAGCATCGGCATTATCCTGACGAAGTAGGATGCGGTACTCTGCGCGCGAGGTGAACATACGGTATGGCTCATCCACACCCTTAGTTACAAGGTCGTCAATAAGCACGCCGATATATGCTTCGTCACGCTGCAGAACAATCTCCTCCTCGCCTTTTAATGAGCGATGAGCATTTATACCAGCCATAAGACCTTGCGCTGCTGCCTCCTCATATCCTGTAGTTCCATTCACCTGACCTGCGAAATACAAACCCTCGACAAGCTTCGTCTCAAGCGTATGGTTAAGTTGTGTAGGTGGGAAGTAGTCATACTCGATAGCATATCCTGGGCGGTATACATGAACATCCTCCAGACCTCTAATGGCGTGTAGTGCCTCAAGCTGCACCTCGTATGGTAGCGATGATGAGAATCCATTGAGGTAGTACTCGTTGGTATTGCGACCCTCAGGCTCAAGGAATAGCTGGTGCTGCTCCTTATCTGCAAAGGTACGTAGCTTATCTTCGATGCTTGGGCAGTAGCGAGGACCTATGCCTGAGATGGTACCATTAAAGAGTGGTGAACGGTCGAAGCCTGTACGAAGAATGTCGTGTACTTGCTTCGATGTATATACCATAAAGCATGGTAGCTGGTGCTTAACTACCTCTGTATCAGTGTCGTATGAGAATTTGCATGGCTCAGCATCGCCCTCCTGCATCTCCAAAGCATCAAAGTTTATGGTTCGCGCATCGAGACGTGCTGGTGTGCCCGTCTTCATTCTGCCCTGCTCAAAGCCTAAGCTACGTAGCTGTGCTGTGATGCCGTGCGCTGCCTGGTCGCCTGCTCTACCACCTTCGGCTTGTGCTTCGCCGCAGTGCATAACGCCCTCAAGGAATGTTCCTGCGGTGAGCACTACCCTACTGCACTCTATCTCCACGCCCATTCGCGTTTTTACGCCCTTTACACGCGGTTTCTCTGCCGAGTGGTCTATGAGTATCTCCGTGACGGAATCTTGCCACAGATAGAGGTTTTGCGTGTTTTCAAGTGTATGTCGCCACTGTCGTGAGAACTCTGCCTTGTCGCACTGTGCGCGTGGGCTCCACATAGCAGCTCCTTTTGAGCGGTTGAGCATGCGGAATTGTATGGCACTAAGGTCAGTGATACGACCCATCTTACCTCCAAGAGCATCTATCTCTCTAACAATCTGACCCTTAGCCACACCACCCACAGCAGGATTACACGACATTGCTGCAATCTTCTCCATATCTATGGTTATGAGCAATGTGCGCGAGCCGAGACGTGCAGCTGCCGAGGCAGCCTCACATCCTGCGTGACCAGCACCTATAACGACTATGTCATATTTTAGTTTCATAGGTATTTCTCACGAAGAAGTTTGAGATATTTGTTCTCCATGCGGCGCATATTCTTCTCTGCCCATGGAGTTTTATCCTTGTGTCCACAAAGGTGGAGGGCTCCATGTACTATCACACGTCGCATCTCATTGATAGGTAGTGAGTTATATAGCGGAGCATTGTCAGTTACGGTATCCACATCTATATATACCTCACCAGCTACGATACCCTCCTCTACCCTACTTTCGCGATCCTCAAATGTTATGGCGTCGGTGAAATAGTCGTGACCGAGGAAGTCGCGGTTCATCTGGCGATGATACTCCGACGAGCAGAAGATATAGTTTATCTCTCCTGCCTTGTATCCCTCGCTTTGTATCACCTCCTCAATCCAGCGACGTATCGCTAAGCGTTTTGTGGGTAGGTAGTTGCAATCCTGATTATAGAAATGTATCATTGCTATATGTACAATTGTTTGGGTTATTCTTATTTCTTCTTAAAGAATGACGATACGGTGAGAGGCTTCTTTGTCTCGCAGTCGTAGATTGCAATACGAACGTATGGTTTGTCGTTGCTATCTATGCCGCTGCCAATCACTCCAATCTTCTGGTCCTTCTTTACCACATCTCCCTTCTTAACACTTACAGAGCTGAGGTTTGTGTATGTCACAAGATACTCGTTATAGCCGAGGAAGATAGTATACTTATTTGTCGTCTTTTTGTATTGTATATCCTGTACAATACCCTCGTGGATTGTCTTTACGGCATCGCCCTTCTTACCTGTGATTGTGCCACCGAAGCCCTGCTCACTAAGCTCACCACCCTCCACAGGGAGGTTCAAGCCCTTTGTATTGCGTGAGAATCCTGCTCCCACCTTATTTCCCTTAAGCATCTTTTGTAGCTCAGCAACAGCCTGATCGTATTGCTTCTGTTGCTTGCGCTGCTCGTTTATAGCCTCTTTCTCGCGTTTTGAGAGCTTGTTATATGCACGCTGTGCTGCGGTGCGGCTATCCTCCAGCTTGCGCTTTTCCTGCTTTAGCACGGTGGTTATAGAGTCGAGCTCTTGGTTGCGTTGATCAAGGATTACGCGCTGCTCGTTAATATATGCTGTCTGCGCTAAGATGGTATCTGCCAGAGCTTTACGGCTTTCGGTAATATGCTCTATCTCTGCTTTGCGGCGTGCAGCCTCGGTTATGCTCTTCGAGGCTAAGATGTAGTTTGTGTTGTTCTGTTGCGTATGGTTGCGATAGGCAACACGCACAGCCTCGGCATATATCTCACGATTATGCTGAAGAACCTTCTCAAGGGAGTCGATAGTCGATGTATACTCCCCTATTGTCGTCTCTATAGCGCGACTCTCCTGCTCTACCTCACTTATGTAGTTGTTGCGTAGGCGCATCTCACGATCTAATGCCGCAACCTCCTTTGACGCGCTCTTCTTTTCGCGCTTGAGGTTCTCCACTTCGGCTTTAGTCTTGTTCAGCTCCTTCTTATACTGCTCCATACGCTTGCGCTGCTCCTCGGTCTTTTTATCCTGTGCCGAGAGCGGTGTTATAGCGATTATAAGCACTACAATGAGGTATATTAGACGTTGTAACATAGAGTCGCTAATTATTTGGTATTAGATTTTATTTCGGCGATGTGTATCTCCATCTCCTGTTTATCGTAGCCAAGCTCCACAGCCTTCTTCCAGTATGTCTCAGCCATGAATTTCTCCCCTAATGCCCATAGGATATCGGCATAGTGGCATAGTAGCGAGGCTTCGCGCTGACCACTCAGTGTCAGTGCCTGACGCATATATTTTTTAGCCTCAGCATTGCGTCCCAGGCGGTGCAGAATCCATGCGTAGGTATCTACGTATGAGGCGTTATTAGGCTCCGCACTCATCGCACGGTATGACATCTCCATGGCGCGTTCCAACTCCCTATCCTCCAGACTAAGAAAGTAGGCGTAGTTGTTGAGTACAAGGACGTTGTTAGGGTTGTAGCCAAGAGCTTTGTTATATGCTTTGAAGCACTTTTTATCATCACCTATCTCGTGGTAAGTATCGCCGATGCTTCCCCATAGCTCGCTACGCTTTTCGTCTGTGGTGGCACGCTTTAATCCCCCCTTGAAAACCTCAATAGCTCCCTTGTAATCGTTGTTTTCGAGGAGAAGGTAACCATAGAAGGTGAGCATACCCACATCGTCTGGGAAGCGTTCTAATGCCGTATTAAGGTCAATATCTGCAAGGTCGTTGCGCTCCAGGTAGCGTTCGAACTGTATGAGGTAGATGAAGTCCTCGGCTGTGGTAGCGTCATTATCTAAGTGGCGACGTAGAAGCTCCAATGCCTGCTCGTAGTCTCCGCAAGCTATCATGTGGTTAGCATAGGCATCTATAACATCACGATTATTAGGGTGGTCAATCACCAAGCGTTGTATTATGGCACCTATGCGTATGTAGTTTTTACCGTAGAACGAATGGCTTGAGGTATACTGCTCCAGACGTTGTAGCTTATCCTCAATTGCGAGGTTATCGTTGCGTAACAACTGCTCCTCATAATCGAGCATACGCTCTGCATTACCCTTTGTGTAGTAGTAGTTTATAATCGCCTCTATGGTTCTTACGTTTGTTGTGTCGAGACGATACGCCTCCTCGTATGTAGCACGCGCCAACGAGTCTTTGCCTGCAATCTCGTAGGTCATAGCTAACGACCTTCGAGCTTCGATGTCGTATGGCTGTTCTACGGTGCGTCTACGACCCTCCGCTATTGCCTTGTCGTATTGATGTGTATCAAGAAGCAGGGTGTGCTTAATCTCGGCGAGATAGTGGTTGTAGCCTGTGCGTAGCTCTGCACTGTCGAGAATAGATATCGCGGAGTAGGGCATGCCCGAAGAGCCATAGATGATGGCTAAGGCGTGATACGAATTTAGATTTTTAGGATCGAGGCGCATCAAGCGTCGATAGATGGGAATTGCGCGTGTATATTGACGAGCTTCAACAAGCTTTGTCGCGTAATTCTCGGTATACCATTTATTTGTTGTGTCAGCAAGAAATGCGCGACGTGCATATTCGAGTGCTTCACTTGATGGTCGTTCGGTGATGCTGAGGTAGTATAGGGCAGGGCTATATGTGCTATCCTGCTCCAGGATATCGTGCCATATCTGACGTGCCTCGGTGGTATCACGATATATCGTAAGACGCTTGACAGCATCTGTATGTCGATATGTTCGGCTAAGAGAGTCGGGTAGTGGGGCATCAGATAAGTGGGCAGCCATAGTATAGTTGCCAGCCACAGAAATTACTATAAAGCATATAGCAAGAAGTGTATATTTAAACAGCCCTCTCATTACCCATATTTAACGTTAAGAGTGGCTAAAAAAGTATGTAGTTTTAGCCACTCTTAAATCCTGTTGTCGAAATGTTATAGTGCGCTCTCAAACTGGTTGAGGAAGCGTACGTCGTTCTCGAAGTACAAGCGGAGGTCGCCCACGCCATACTTGAGCATTGCGATACGCTCAATACCCATACCAAATGCGAAGCCTGAGAACTCATTAGGGTCGATATTGTTATACTTGAGGACATTAGGGTCAACCATACCGCAACCCATAATCTCCAACCATCCAGTACCCTTACATACGCCACAGCCCTTACCGCCACAGATAGAGCATGATACGTCTACCTCTGCTGAAGGCTCAGTGAATGGGAAGTATGATGGACGCATACGTATCTGTGCCTGCTCACCGAAGAGCTCCTTAGCGAAGTAGAGAAGAGACTGCTTCATATCGGCAAACGATACGTTGCGGTCGATATACAATCCCTCAATCTGGTGGAAAATACAGTGTGCACGGTATGAGATAGCCTCGTTACGGAATACGCGACCAGGGCAAATAACGCGAATAGGTGGCTTCTGACGCTCCATTGTACGCACCTGAATAGATGATGTGTGGGTACGCAATACTACATCAGGGTTGCTCTCAATGAAGAACGTATCCTGCATATCGCGTGCTGGGTGCTCAGGTGGGAAGTTGAGGGCTGAGAATACGTGCCAGTCATCCTCAATCTCTGGACCATCAGCTACGGTATATCCGAGGCGTGAGAAGATGCTCTCAATCTCCTGCTTAACGAGAGAGATAGGGTGGCGTGAGCCTACAGACTCTGCAGAGCCAGGACGTGTCATATCGTCTATTTTTGAGGCGTTCATTGCCGCAGCATTGCCAATCTCCTCCTTAAGTGTGTTAATACGCTCTGTAGCCACATTCTTGAGGTGGTTGAGCTTCTGTCCAAGTTCGCGCTTTAGCTCTGGAGCCACGCTCTTAAACTCCTCCATAAGTGCGCCAAGTGCGCCCTTCTTACCAAGTATCTTGATACGGAAAGCCTCAACATCTGCAGCACTCTGTGGTGCAAAAGCATCGATTTCGGCTAAAAGTTCTTCAATTTTATTGATCATATATATTTCGTATTGTTTATGACAACTTATTGTATTAACTTTGTTTCAGTTAATATACATATATTCAAAGTACAAAGTTACTAATATTTTTGCAAAATGAAAAGATTTTTTGAGATATTAATCGCCTTTTTGATGCTTACGCCTCTATCAGCTGATGCTCAGAGCGTGGGTGTGGTGATGAGTGGCGGTGGCGCGAAGGGTCTCTACCACATTGGTGTGCTGAGGGCTCTGGAGGAGAATGGCATACCCATAGACTACATTTCGGGCACCTCTATGGGCTCGATTGTGGGAGGTCTCTACGCTTCGGGATATACCATCGAGGAGATGGAGGAGGTGGCTCTATCGGGTGAGTTGGCACGCTGGGTGAGTGGTAGTATCAACCCAATATATAACTACTATTTCATTGATAGGGAGCGCATTACCAGTATGATACGTGTTCCTATAGGCGTCAAGAGCGAGGATATGTCGCAGCGACCCAAGATATTGCTTCCGGGTGCTATGATGAATACCGCCGAGATAGACCTCGCGTTAAACTCCTTCTTCACGCAGGCTTCGACAGGTGCAAAGGGTGATTTCGACAAGCTTATGATTCCTTTTCGATGTATCGGCACCGACATACAGCATCACCGTGCTGTGGAGTTTCGTAGTGGCGATTTGGCACGTGCCATACGCGCCTCTATGGCTTTACCTGTGGCGTTCCCACCTATAGAGATTGACTCGGTGCTTATGTGTGACGGCGGTTGCTACGATAACTTCCCATGGAAGAGTCTCGACGAGAGCTTCCATCCCGACATTCTCATTGGTATTTGTTGCACAACGATGGAGTCTACGGTCACCAAAAGTTCTTCTGTTGTGGATCAGGTGATGTCGCTGATTACCATGCCTTCGGATTTCAACCTCCCTGAGGGTCGCTCGGTATTTATTCAGCGCAACGTGGGGGTGTCGACACTCGATTTCGGTAGTGCTGCAGAGATTATGGCGGATGGATATAACGATGCTATCGCTGCGATGCCTGAGATTAAGCGATTGATATCGAGACGTATGAGTGCGGAGGAGTATAAGAGGCGTCGCGAGGAGTTTCGTAGCCGTTGCCCAAAGGCTACGATAGGTGAGGTGAATATCACAGGACTGAATGAGCACCAGCAACGTATCGCTGAGCGAATGATGAAGATTGGTAGTAGGGGAGATGAGGTTATGCATGCTCAGGAGTTCAGCGAGAACTACCTCTCGACATTGGCAAATGGCATCGCACGTAGCGAGTTCCCAACCTTTACATACAACTACGATACTAAACGCTACGACGTGCATTTGCCACTCAGCGTGCGCCCAATATTCGATATTGCCATAGGTGGTAATATCTCGTCAACGGCATTTAATCAAGCATATATAGGCTTGAACTACAATAAGATAGGTAGGGTAGGGCAGAGCTTCCACCTCGATATGTTGCTGGGACCTGTCTACACAATGGCACGACTATGGGGTCGTACAACGTTTATTCTCGACAAGCCTCTCTATGTTGACTACGCCTTTAACTTTAATATCCACAACACGTTGAATGGTAACTTCGGTAACCTCTCGCGTGTCGACAACTCCGAGCCTATACGCATGATGGAGAACTTCATCGCGCTGGCTGCAGGCTCGGCATTCGAGCGCAAGAGCGTTGTGGAGCTTCGCCTAAATACGGGTAGCAATAGTTATCGTTACTCGATGGATATGTACGAGAAGAGGCAGTATACCCATTTCGACTATATCACCCCTGCCATAGTCCTTGAACGCTCAACATTCGACAAGCCACTGTTCCCTACGCGCGGTAGCCATCTGGTAGCATCGGCTATGTATGCCTATGGTCGCGACAGACGTACTTCGCAACAGGAGAGTATGATGAGTGTTGGTGAAAATATCGATATGATACGCCAGTGGTGGGGCGTGAAAGCTCATTGGGAGCAATACTTAGGCATAGATGCACGTGGAGTATTTACCGTGGGATATGCCGTTGAGGGAGTCTATACCACACATCCTGAGTTCGACTCTCGCGAGGCTACGATGCTCTCATCACCACAATATGCACCACTTATCCACTCGCGTATGATATATATGCCTGAGTTTCGTGCAGATAGATATCTTGGTGTAGGACTTATGCCTACGGTACGTCTCTACGATAATCTCTATGCGCGCCTAAGTCTCTATGCTATGTTGAGGGATAAGTTTGCAGGAGATGTTATGCACTATATGTCCGACTTGTCGCTAATCTATCATACGCCTATTGGTCCTGTAAGTTTAGCTCTTACGAAGTATAACCTCCATAATGGCAATAACCTATACCTGACCTTCAACTTCGGTTATGCTATATTTGGACGCAAGGGCTTGCACTACTAAGAGGTGTTGTGCAGGGTCTGTTTATCGTTTAATGGTAGCTATTTCTGCTAGTCGGTGGGTGGGAATAGCTCCAGACATTGCGACGATGGCAACTCCTTCGGTGTGACTCTTAACGATGATTATCAGCTCCTTAATAACATCGCCACTATAGACGCCATACAACTCGTTGAGTGCCTTGCCATCATCCTGGCTCCCGATGAACGTGGCACCCTCATTCTCGATAATCGCTAAGGTTTGTGCTACGAGCTTTGGCGCGTAGGCCCTGTTTTTACACTCAATCATCTCAATGTTATCGAGCATCTTGAATGTTGCGCGTTGCTCCTTATCGGCAAATTTTGAAGCCATGCCGAGCATAAAGCTCCCAACACTCGTATGCTCAACATCTTCTTGCTTCGCTGCCTCCTTACCAAGTTTTACAACGGCGGGTATCTCTGCGTATGAGATGAGGGGGATAAGAAGCAATATCATTAAAATATAGCGTTTCATGGCAATAGAAGTTTATGTAATGTGAATACAAATATAGTACAAAAGCGCGTAATACAAAATGCCTTATGGCTATATCTATTGTGATATTACAAATAAATAGGTATCTTTGTAAGGGAAATGAATAATGATTTAAATGAGCATATTATGTCAGTAATACGTTTAACTAAGGAGTTCTCTTTTGAGGCGGCACATACGTTGGAGGGTTACGATGGTCCATGTCGCGAGATTCATGGACACTCATACAAGCTCTTTGTTACGGTCAAGGGTGAGCCACAGATAGATGAGAGCTCTCCAAAGCTCGGTATGGCTATGGACTTCGGACTACTCAAGCGCATTGTAAACGAACAGATTGTGGAGCGTCTTGACCACGCCTTTATTATGCGCCGTACACCACAGGCGGAGGAGTTGGCAGAGGCTCTTGAATACCGATTTTCGAAGATAGTTTTTACTGATTATCAGCCAACAAGCGAAAATATGCTCGTCGATTTTGCTGAGCGTTTATTGGGTGCATTACCTGAGGAGATAGAGCTATACTCTTTGCGTCTCCACGAAACAGCAACATCCTATGCCGAGTGGTATGCTTCGGATAATTTCTAAACGTGAAACAATGGCTAAGCGAGTCTTTCTTATTGATGCGTATGCGTTGATTTTCAGGTATTATTATGCCTTTATGGGTCGCCCTATGCGTAACCGTGATGGCGTAAATACCTCTGTGGTATTTGGCTTCACAAAGTTTTTGCGCGATATCCTTAAGCGTGAGAAGCCTGATATGTTGGGTGTTGCGTTTGATCCTCCTGGTGGATGTTTCCGCCGCGAGGTATTTGCTGAGTATAAGGCAAATCGCCCCCCTACACCTGAGGATATCAAACTCTCGGTGCCCTATGTTAAGCGTCTGCTTGAGGCTATGCGTATTCCTATCTTGGAGGTGGCGGGCTACGAGGCTGATGATGTTATAGGCACACTGGCTAAGAAGGGTGCAAAGGTGGGACATAGGGTATATATGGTTACACCCGATAAGGATTATGGTCAGCTTGTAGATGATAGTTGTGTTATCTATCGCCAAAAGGGTGAGGATATCGAGATTATCGACCGTCAAAGCATCGAGGATAAGTATGGCTTTGCGGACCCTGTCCTTGTACGCGATATGTTGGCATTGTGGGGTGATTCGTCGGATAATATCCCTGGTGTGCCAGGTATTGGAGAGAAGGGCGCATCGAAGCTTGTGAGAGAGTGGGGTACGGCAGAGAATATCCTTGCCAACACCGATAAGATTGGCGGTAAGACGGGTAAGAATATTGCTGAGTGGGGCGATAAGCTCCTATTGGCTAAGCAGCTAACAACAATATGCCTTGATGTTCCTATTGAGTTCGATGAGGATGACTTGGCTATATCTGAGCCTAACTATACGGAGCTTAAGTCGCTGTATGCAGAGCTTAATTTCTCGTCGTTTCTCCGTGATTTAGAGAATGTTGCGACAGTAGAGCAGGTGGCAGATACTCCAACGCAAGCTCCTCAAATACAGCTTCAGGAGGTTGCTCGCACTAAGGCAGAGGTTAGGCGTAAGGCATCTTTGGAGGGTCAGGGCGATCTCTTTGCTATGATGGATGCAACACCTGCGGTTGAGGTCGCTGCGAGTGAGCCTGTGGCAGATGTGGCTGAGCCTGTGGAGAGCGTTATGCACACCATAGCCGATACGCCTCACGAATACACCATCATCCATAGCGCAGATATGCTTCGTGAGGTGTGTGCAAGGATTGCGACATACAAGGAGTTTTGTTTCGATACCGAGACTACGGGTCTCGACCCATTGACCAGCTCGATTGTCGGAATGTCATTTGCCGTAGAGGAGCATAAGGCGTGGTACTTGCCATTTAATCAGGCTTCGGTTACGGAGTATGTTGATATCCTTCGCCCAATATTTGAGGATGAGGCTATCACAAAGGTAGGTCAGAATATTAAGTTCGACATTATGGTGCTTCGTCAGTTAGGTATAGAGGTGCTCGGAAGTAAGATTGATACGATGTTGTTGCATTACTTGATAGATGCTGATGCTCGTCATAATATGAACTTCCTTGCGGAGCGTTATCTTAGCTATACGCCTATTGCTATCGAGACACTTATCGGTAAGGGTGCTAAGCAGCTAACCATGGATATGGTTGGTGTTGAGCGCGTTGCGGAGTATGCTGCAGAGGATGCAGATGTCACATTACGCCTAAAGCGAGTGCTTTATGGCGAGGTGGAGAAGATGGGTATGCTCGACCTATACAATCGTATCGAGGAACCGATGATTGATGTGTTGGCAGATATTGAGCTACAGGGAGTATCTATCAATAGTGAGGCATTGAATAGCTATGCCGTAGAGTTACGTGCTTTGTTGTCGCGCCTTGAGGCTGAGGTGCGCAAGATGGCAGATGAGCCTACATTAAATATAAACTCTTCGCGTCAGTTGGGTGAGGTGCTCTTTGGTAAGTTGCGTATTGCGGCGAAACCTAAGATGACCAAGACAAAGCAGTTCTCAACCGATGAGGAGTATTTGCAGTCGTTTGCTCATGACTTCCCTATCGTAAGTAAGATATTGGAGTACCGAGGAGTTAAGAAACTGTTATCTACCTATGTTGAGGCATTGCCACAGCTTGTGAATAGTGTCTCTGGCAAGATACATACATCATATAATCAGGCTGTTACAGCAACGGGACGTTTGTCATCGACAAATCCTAATTTGCAGAATATACCTATTCGTGATCAGCTTGGTAAGCCTATCCGAGCAGCCTTTGTGGCTTCCGACGCGGAGCATACTCTTGTCGCTGCGGACTATTCGCAGATTGAGCTACGTATCATGGCACATCTCAGTGGCGACGACTCGCTGATAGATGCCTTCCGCGTAGGTGAGGATATTCACTCTGCCACTGCTGCACGCCTATATGGAAAGAGTGCTGAGGAGGTGACATCTGACGAGCGTCGTAGAGCTAAGACCGCCAACTTCGGTATCATATATGGTATCTCTGCCTTTGGTCTTGCGCAGCGTCTCGATATTCCTAACCGTGAGGCTAAGGAGCTTATTGAGAGCTACTTCGCATCATATCCAGGTGTTAAGGCGTATATGGATGGCGCGATAATGAGAGCTACGGAGGAGGGATATGTGGAGACAATGTTTGGTCGCCGTAGGGTGCTCCATGATATAAAATCTTCGAATCGTACAGTGCGCGGTGTTGCGGAGCGAAATGCCATAAATGCACCTATTCAGGGCTCTGCAGCAGATATAATGAAACTCGCAATGGTCGAGATATACCGTCGCTTCAAGGCTGAAGGTATACGTTCTCGTATGATTATGCAGGTGCACGATGAGGTTGTCATCGACACACTTAATAGCGAGCTCGAAGCTGTAAAGCGTATTGTAAAAGAGGCTATGGAGAGTGTTGCTGAGCTACGTGTGCCACTTATTGCAGAGGTTAATAGTGGGGATAATTGGCTTATAGCCCATTAAGCAGTTCTTTGTTGAGATAACAGCGCATCTACTGCCGCTAACGAAATATTTCGCCAATGGGCAGTACGCTATAGTACAGCCCATCGCCTCAAATTTCGCCGAGCGTTGTATCTGCACTATTCTATCAACAAATAAGCAAATCAAGGTTTTTCGGACTTCGTGCGCCTAAAACGAACTCTTGTTATACAACTTCATATACGATGGGCGTGTCCAATATATTCGGACACGCCCATGCTATTTTATTATATTCTTACTTGCCGTTGTAAGAGTTCATCGTGCGATCAGCACCCACCGACACAAAGGACAAGATAGCATCACCAAAGAGCTTTAGTCGCTCAGGCATAGCCTTATTCTCATCATCGGTAAAGGCTCCTAAGACGTAGTCCACCTGGTGACCCTTAGGGAAGTCGCCACCTACACCAAAGCGCATACGCACATACTGGTTATCGCCCAAGAGCTCGGTGATATTGCGTAGACCATTATGACCACCCTCGCTACCATTCTTACGCATACGGAATGTTCCGAATGGAAGAGCTATATCGTCCGATATAACAAGGAGGTTTTCGCGTGGAATACGCTCCTGTTCCATCCAGTAACGCA
Organism: Alistipes sp.; assembly: GCA_017630735.1. Taxonomy (GTDB): domain Bacteria; phylum Bacteroidota; class Bacteroidia; order Bacteroidales; family Rikenellaceae; genus Alistipes. Next base: position 14,216 of record JAGBUS010000010.1, read on the forward strand.
CCGCCTTGCCCGAAAGGTTCATATATGTTGATGGCTTAAGCAGGAAGATAGTGCGACCACGGTGCTTGAGCGTAGCCATAGCACCATAACGTACCGTCGTAAAAGAGATATTGGATGCCTCGGCTAAGGCATCCAACACTCTGAATCCTATGTTGTGGCGGGTATCGGCGTATTCTGCACCGATGTTGCCCAGCCCGACAACAAGATATTTCATCTTCGATTCGGTTTAGTCCAGCTATTACTTCGCTGCACGTGAAGCACGTGTTACACGAACTGCACAAACTGCAGTAGTAGCAGGAGTCATGAATGTAAGGTTCTCGTGCTGAAGATCACCTACGAAGATAGTCTGACCAACCTTCAATGGAGTAACGTCAACAACGATCTCATCTGGAATGTACTCAACAAGACCCTTAACTGTAAGCTTACGAGCTGAAAGAGCGAGCTTACCACCGATCTTAACACCCTCAGCGTTACCTGTAAGGCGTACTGGTACGTTAACAGCTACTGGCTTACCCTCCTGGATACGGTAGAAGTCTACGTGAAGAATCTGCTCACGAACTGGGTGGAACTGAACCTCGCGCATAACTGCCTTAACGATCTTACCATCGATGTTGATCTCGATGATGTAAGAGTTAGGAGTGTAGATAAGCTGACCGAGCTCCTTTGCATCTACTGAGAATGCGATCTCCTCGCCACCACCGTAAACGATGCAAGGTACCTGACCCTCGCGACGTGCTGCCTTAGCGAACTTCTTACCGAAATCGTTACGTGCAGTACCATTAATCTGAATTGTCTGCATAATTGTTTAAATATTAGTTGTTTAACTTCAGCACCACTCAATCATAGTCAATTGCTATGACCCCATAAGTGCCTGCTTGGGAGCGCAAAGATAGTCAAATTTTCTTTACGCAAGACGTTTTATGCTAATTTTTTTGCAAAATAGGCTGAAACCTACGATATTGCGAAGTCGCGAAGACAGTCGTTCAACGATGTTTTCTTGTCTGTCGACTCCTTGCGGCGACCGATAATCAAGGCACACTGAACGCCATACTCTCCTGCTGGGAACTTCTTGGTGTATGTGCCCGATACTACCACTGAACGTGGTGGCACATAGCCCTTATACTCCACAGGCTCGTCGCCTGTAACGTCGATGATGTGTGTTGAGCCAGTGATTACGGTGTTTGAGCCGAGAACAGCCTCGCGACAGATATGAGCGCCCTCAACAACAATCGAGCGTGAGCCGATGAAGCAGTTATCCTCGATGATTACTGGCGATGCCTGCACAGGCTCCAATACTCCGCCGATGCCCACGCCACCCGATAGGTGAACATTCTTACCAATCTGTGCGCATGAGCCTACAGTTGCCCATGTGTCGACCATAGTGCCGCTATCCACGTATGCACCTATATTTACATACGAAGGCATAAGTATAGCTCCTGGCGCGATGTAAGCACCATAGCGTGCTACAGCATGAGGAACAACACGCACGCCCAACTCCTCATAGCCGTGTTTCAGTTCCATCTTATCGTACCACTCCAACTCGCCAGCGGTCATAGTGCGCATAGTCTGAATAGGGAAGTACATAATAATAGCCTTCTTCACCCACTCGTTAACCTGCCACTTGCTATTCTCCAAGTCGATAGGCTCGGCGCAACGTACCACGCCCTTATCTACAGCCTCAACGATGCGACGAATAACATCCTTTACCTCCTCCTTTTGGAGCATATCGCGGTTCTCCCATGCTTGCTCAACAATCTCTCTCTCTATCTCAAACATAATTCCAATTATTTACATATTATTAATAGTCGTTAGTAGTGCCTCCTCGTCATAACCACACTCGGCATACAACTCCGAAGGCTTACCATGATGTACAAAGTAGTCATCAATACCCAAGGTCTTCACCTTTGGTGTATAGCCCTTGCGTGCAAGATGTGCGAGAATAGCCTCTCCCACGCCACCACGTATTATACCATCCTCAATGGTTATTATTCGTGAGAATTTTGCCCCTATCTCCTCAATGAGCTCTGTGTCAAGAGGCTTAGCATAACGCATATCGTATACGGCAACGCTGCGTGATGACTTTTCGGCAGCCCTCATGGCAACATTCACCATGGTGCCGATACCGATAATCGCTATATCGGTACCCTTGCGAAGTTGCTCGCCACGACCCTCAATCAGCTCCTCAAATTGTGTATCTCGCCATATCATACCCTCGCCAATGCCTCGTGGATAACGTATCACCGTAGGGTGGTCTGCCAACGACGCTGTATACATCATCTGGCGGAGCATCCATTCGTTACGTGGTGCTGCGATTGTGATATTTGGCAAACATCCGAAGTATGCAAGGTCAAAGGCTCCATGGTGGGTAGCTCCATCCTCACCAACGATGCCCGCACGGTCGAGACACATCACAACAGGCAAGTTCTGCAGTGCTACGTCGTGAATGACATTGTCGTAGGCACGTTGCATAAACGAGGAGTATATGTTGCAGAATGGTCGGTTGCCACCTGCGGCTAAGCCTGCAGAGAAGGTTACGGCATGTCCCTCGGCAATACCCACATCGAAACATCTGTCGGGCATCTCCTGCATGACGATGTTCATCGAGCATCCTGATGGCATGGCAGGTGTGATACCCACAATCTTGTCATTCTTGCGTGCCAAGTCGAGGAGGGTCTGACCAAAGACATCCTGATAGCGGTCTGCGGGGTAGTTGCTCTTTTTGCGTGCTCCCGACTCTACATCGTAGCATCCTGGAGCATGCCATACAGCAGGGTTTGCCTCTGCTGGAGCGTAGCCCTTGCCCTTTGTGGTCTTAATATGTAGAATCTTAGGTCCTCCAATCACCTTAAGTGCTGTTAATGTGCGTATTAGCTCCCCGATGTCGTGACCATCAACAGTGCCGAAATATCGGAAGTTAAGACTCTCAAAGAGGTTACTTTTTTGAAGCAATCCGTGCTTTATAGCATTACCTGTCTTACGAACCAGACGATGTAGCGGAGGAATTATTGAGAGACCTCGCCACAAGGTGCTTTTAAGATTATTGTACCAGCGTGATGTGGAGATATGTACCAAGTAGCTATCTAATGCACCTACAGGCTTGTCGATAGACATCTCATTGTCGTTCAGCACAACGAGAATATCCGTATTTGGCGACGCTCCTGCATTGTTGAGACCCTCGAAAGCAAGACCTCCTGTCAGTGCGCCGTCACCAATCACCGCAACAACATGGTGTTGCTCGTTTTGTAGCTCCTGAGCCTTGGCAATGCCGAGAGCTGCCGAGATGCTCACCGAGGCATGACCGCCACCAAAGGCGTCGTAGCGGCTCTCGCTCATACGTGGAAATCCGCTGATACCGCCATATTTACGATTTGTGATAAAGGCATCGCGACGCTCGGTGATAATCTTATGTGCGTATGCTTGATGTCCAACATCCCATACGATGCTATCCGCAGGTGTGTCGTAGACGTAGTGCAGGGCTATTGTAAGTTCCACAGTGCCCAGACTCGATCCGAGATGACCTGGGTTTGTGGCACAACAATCGACGATATAACGACGTAGTTCGTCGGCATATATCCTCAACTCCTTGATGCTCAGTTTGCGTAACTCCTGAGGGGAGTTAATACGCTTGAGGTATGTGTACTCTATATCGTTCATTGTAACCATCCTTCTTTTCGTATAGCTATGCTACACATTATAATTAATCTACAAATATAAGATTTTTTTTGCACATCAACGACCTTTTTCATCAAAAACCATACGACACAGCCCAAAAAATAAAAACTATGGCTAAAAGATTGTATATTTAGCCAAAAATAACTATCTTCGCATAATTTAAAAAAATATAAAGCATATCTAAATAAGTTATGGCAACATCTAAGTATCGCAGAATATTATTAAAGCTCAGTGGTGAGTCGTTGCAGGGCAAGCAGAACTATGGTCACGACGTGGAGGTATTGAATGCCTATGCAGAGCAGATTAAGCGTATAAAGAATATGGGTGTGGAGATAGGTATCGTTATTGGTGGCGGTAATATCTTCCGTGGTATTCAGGGCGCAGGACGTGGCTTCGACCGCGTTAAGGGCGACCAAATGGGTATGCTGGCAACAATCATCAACTCCCTTGCGTTGCAGTCGGCACTTGAGTCGGCAGGTGTAAAGGCTAAGGTGCTTACATCTATCCGTATGGAGCCTATTGGCGAGTACTACTCTAAGGCTAAGGCTATTGAGTATCTTGAGGCAGGATATATCGTAATTATCGGTGGTGGCACATCAAACCCATACTTCTCTACCGATACAGCTTCGGCACTTCGCGGCATAGAGATTGAAGCAGAGGTAATGTTCAAGGGCACGCGCGTAGATGGCATCTACACTGCCGACCCAGAGAAGGATCCTACAGCTACAAAGTTTGATACCATCACATTCGATGAGGTTCTCGCACGTCGCCTTAAGGTTATGGATCAAACAGCATTTACGTTGTGCCGCGAGAATCACCTCTCGCTCATAGTATTCGATATGGATACAGTGGGTAATCTCGAAAAGGTTGTGGCAGGCGAGAATATCGGAACAATTGTTACTGAGTAACTACTTATTGATTAAAACAATAATCTTAAAAAAAATTATAGTTATGGCAATTAAGACTAATTATAAGAAACGTGGCTCTACGCTCACACTATTGGTTATGCTTGCAGCACTTATAGCTCTTGTTGTGGCTATCATTCTATGGCCTGTTGATGCTACTGCATCGCGTGTGGAGTACCCATCACAGCAGGATGACATCGAGTCAACAACCCTTGTTAAGGCGGGTGAGATGGCTCCAGACTTTATCGTTGAGATGCTTGATGGTAGCAAGGTTACCCTTGTTGAGAACCGTGGTAAGGTGGTGCTTGTATCGTTTTGGGCTACATGGTGCCCTCCATGCCGTTTGGAGTTGTCGCACATGCAGAAGGATGTTATCGACCGCTTTGCAGGTGAGGACTTAGTGGTGCTTCCTATCTCTCGTGGTGAGGAGCGTAAGACCGTAGAGTCGTACATCAGCAAGATGGGTTATACATTCCCTGTAGGTCTTGATACTACACAGGCTATCTATAGTAAGTATGCATCTAACTATGTACCACGCAGCGTGGTTATCGACCGTGAGGGTATGGTTGTGTATGTTGGCGTTGGCTACGATGAGCAGATAGCAAAGGAGATAGAGCAGGCAATTTTTGAGGCTCTTCAGAAGTAGGACATAAAACGAGATAAACTAAATAAAGATAAAAGTATGGATACCAAAACTATTTTGGCAGAGGCTACCGATCGTATGCAGCGTGCATTAGATCACCTCGCAGAGGAGCTTCTCAACATCCGCGCTGGTAAGGCGTCGGTAAATGTTCTTAATGGCGTATTTGTAGATTACTATGGCTCACAGACTCCAGTATCAGGCGTGGCAAGTGTTACAGTGCCAGATGCTAAGACTGTTCTCATTCAGCCATGGGATAAGAATATGATTCGCCCTATCGAGAAGGCTATCATCGACTCTAACATCGGTCTTACACCATCAAACAATGGTGAGCATATCCGTCTCTCAATCCCACCTCTCACCGAGGATCGTCGTAAGGAGATTGTAAAGAACGTTAAGGGCGAGGGTGAGACTGCACGTATCAGCCTCCGTAACGCTCGTCGTGATGCTGTTGAGGCATTCAAGAAGGCTCAGAAGGAGGGCATGTCTGAGGATGAGCAGAAGGATGGCGAGGCACAGGTACAGAAGCTTCTTGAGAAGTTCACCAAGCTTATTGATGTTGAGTTGGAGAAGAAGGAGAAAGAGGTAATGACCGTGTAATTTGGGGTGATAAGCAGCAATCTGCGGCATATCCCAAAAAGATAACCCATCGGGGCTGTACTATTTGTACTATCCCCGATGGGTTACTTTTGTGATATACCATATCTCACTGCTTCTAACCCCAAATTCAGCTCTTGTTATACAACTTCTAAAAGAACGGAGGATGTCCGCATAGCTTGTTGGACATCCTCTTTTATTATGCGTTTCCTTTGCCGCCAAATGGGTCAATCATAGGCTGCTTTGAACGGATATGTATAGGTCCTAAGTTGCTCTCATAGCGTGTGATATTCTCCTGAAGCGAAAGAAGTAGACGCTTAGCGTGCTCAGGGGTGAGGACAACGCGGCTACGTACACGTGCCTTAGGAAGACCTGGAAGCATAGCTGCAAAGTCGAGGATAAATTCCGAAGTGGAGTGTGTGATAATGGCGAGGTTACAGTAGTTACCCTGTCCTACTTGTTCGTCGAGTTGTATCTCAATCTCCTGTCTTTTAGTCTCACTCATAGCTAAATGATATTTTTTGGTTAATATTTATGACTAATTATTTTGTAAAAATAAGAAAATATTTGCTAATAACCAAAAATTACAAAAACTACACCCGAAAAATAATAAATCGAGCGAAATATTACTCTTAAGAGATCTAAATATCTCCCAAAAAGTTGTATCTTTGCCACGATATGTTTGCCTCATTGTTGAGGCAATATGGGCATAGTGCTTGAAGATAGATGATGCGATATGTTGGTAGAGATAATTAAGATACTCTTTGGTGGCTTTTGCGTGGGTCTTGCCTCCTCTGTGACGGTGGGTCCTGTGGCTGTATTGTGCATACAGCGCACGCTGAGCAAGGGACATCTATCAGGTCTTATGTCGGGATTGGGAATTGCCTGTGCGGATACGCTTATGGCGATACTTGCATTCTCGGTGTATGCCCTGCTAAAGAGCTATATCGATCAGTATAGCACCATTATACAGTTCTGTGGAGGTGTATTTGTGGTGATTGTCGGAATCTTAATATTCTTTAAAAACCCTGTGCCCCAGATACGAAAAAACCGAGCTGGCGAGAGTGCTCTATGGCAGGATTTCGCCTCGATGTTCGGCTTCACGCTTGCAAATTTTGTGGTTATCATACCCTATATCCTTGCCTTCTTCACAATGTTCAACATCGACCTTGCGCTTGATGCATCTCAGGTAGCGACAGCCGACATGGATACTCTTCCACAGGTTGGACGTTGGATGACAAATGTGTTGGTCTTGGCAGGGTTCCTTTTAGGAGCTACATCGTGGTGGCTGGCACTCACGGCAACAATTAACATCTTTCGCAAGGGCTTTCGTCCACGCCACATGCTTACGATAAATCGTATAGCGGGCGTAGTGATATCTGCGTTGGGTATCATAACCCTTATTTCTGTAATAATAGAATAACAATGGATAAGAAGAGGATTATTATCGCCATCGATGGACATTCATCGTGTGGTAAGAGTACGTTTGCTAAGGCTATTGCAGCACGTCTTGGATATATTTTTATCGATACAGGAGCTATGTATCGTGCTGTAACTCTCTATGCTTTGGAGAATGGTGCGATTGTGAATGGTATTGTCGACGAAGAGCGCGTGGAGGCTATGTTGGGAGATATAGATATCGACTTCAGATTTAACGCCGAGCGTGGTGCCAGCGACATATATGTTAATGGCGACCTTGTGGAGGGAAAGATACGTACCATTGAGGTTAGCAACTGCGTTAGCCCTGTAAGTTCTATTGGCGCGGTACGTCACAAGTTGGTGGCGATACAGCAGCAGATGGGACGCAAGGGTGGTGTTGTTATGGATGGTCGTGATATCGGCACTGTGGTATTCCCAGATGCCGAGCTTAAGATATATATGACGGCAGATGCTATGGTACGCGCTGAGCGTCGCTTCAAGGAGCTAACAGCGAAGGGTGACAATGTAACGCTTGAGCAGATATACGACAATGTTGTATCGCGCGACAAGGCTGATATGACACGAGCAATCTCGCCTTTGCGTAAGGCGGAGGATGCTATCGTGTTGGATAACTCTCACATGAGCGTTGAGGAGCAGATGACGTGGTTCGATGAGCAGTATCGTCGAGTTATGGAGGCTTAGGAGTAGGGTATGCGCGTTGTTATAGATGATAATTCGGGCTTTTGCTTCGGCGTAGTGCGAGCAATAGGTGATGCTGAGAGTGCCTTGCAGAGCAGGGATATTGTATACTGCCTGGGCGATATCGTACATAACCGTGTTGAGGTGCAACGCCTGGAGAATATGGGTCTTAGGACTATCAGCCACGATGATATAGATAGCCTTAAGGGTGAGACCCTTCTCATCCGTGCACATGGCGAGCCACCACGCACCTACGAGCGAGCTAAGGCTCTTGGTATAGATATCGTTGATGCTACATGTCCTGTTGTCGCTCGCCTACAACGTTGTGTGCGTGATGCCTACGCGCAGATGGCAGAGGTTAATGGACGTGTGGTGCTTCTTGGTAAGCGTGGACATGCCGAGGTTATAGGTCTCACGGGTCAGGTGGATGATGATGTTACGGTTGTAGAGCGCGAGGAGGATTTGCAGGACTTGGACTATTCACGTCCTATATACTTCCTGTCGCAGACAACACAAAGCATTGAGCTCTTTAACCATTTGGCAGATGTTATACGTGGTCGCATGGCTGATGGCGTAGAGTTTGTTGTTAACGATACTATTTGTCGTCGTGTGGCAGGTCGTGAGGCGTTGTTAAGCGACTTCTCGAAGAGTGTGGATGTTGTGTTGTTTGTATGTGGTCGTAAATCCTCAAATGGCAAGGTGTTGTCGGATGTATGTCGCAAGGCAAATCCTAAGTGTTATAATATTGAGGAGGCGTCCGAGGTAGATATGTCGTGGTTGGAGGGTGCTGAGAGTGTTGGTATTTGTGGTGCTACATCCACTCCGCGATGGCTTATGGAGGATGTCGCAAAGGCTGTAGAGGCTATGAGTGAGGAGAAGTAGTAATTTATAATCTAAGATTTATGGGAAGATATATTGTACGTTCGCTGAAATATTTGCTCTTTATCAGCGTTTTGTATATAGCACTTGTTTGGCTTATGTCGGTAACGTCATATAGCGAGAAGGTAGATATGTGGTTGTTATTGGAGTCGCAGTTGCGCTCTGAGCAGGGCACATTGCTTATTGTTGCCTTCATCGCATTGGCTATCTTCTATCCTCGCTTTGGCTTTATGCGTCGTAAGGTGGAGGGTGTAGATATCACACGTGATAGAATACGTATCGACAATGCTATGCGTGTCTATGGCTTTATGTTTGTGGGTATGGAGGGCGAGACTCTTGTATATCGTGCAAATGGAGTTATTAAGCGTCTAAGCTTTATGTATGAGGATAGAGTTGAGGTGCGTGTGGTAGATGGTGGTGTTGAGATTGATGGCATACGACGTGCTGTAGCACGTATAGCCTTTCAGTTGAGTGCCTATATCGATAATAGCCGCTTTGAGGATAAAGAGTAAATGTAGACTATGTTTAAAGGAGTAACCACTTCAATTATACGAACCTTTGTTGTTGTCATAGCTCTTGTTATGACAACCTCTCTCTATGCGCAGGATGTTGATACCCAGCGTAGTAAGCGCGACTTTGACTTGGGACGCTCTACGGAGATTCTCGCAAATATGATGCGTGAGCTGGAGAGTGGTTATGTCGAGGATATTGAGGCTGACGCGCTTCTTGATGCTGCGGCACGTGGATTACTCATCGCCTCGGACCCATATACCGAGTACCTCTCTGAGGAGTCTATGGAGGCATTCGAGCTTATGACAACGGGTCGTTATGGAGGTGTAGGCTCGTTGATTCGTAAGAAGGGCGACTATATAATCTTTGCTCAGCCATATAAGAATTCACCTGCCGATGTTGCTGGAATAAAGATTGGCGATAAGATTCTCGCTATTGGTGGCGAGGATATGCGTGGTGCTACATCAGCAGATGTAAGTTCGCGCCTACGAGGTGAGGCGGAGACGGATATAGATGTGGTCATTGAGCGTAATATAGATGGCAAGGTTGACACGTTGCAACTACGTCGCAAGCGTATCGTAGTTCCAAGTGTGGGTTATGCAGGAATGTTGCGTGATGGCATAGGTTATATCTCGCATAGCGATTTTATTGAGGGTAGCTATGACGAGATGCGTCGTGCCGTGGAGCAACTCCAGTCTGCGGATACTCTTAAGGGCTTGGTGTTGGACTATCGCACTAATGGTGGCGGTGTGATGCAGGAGGCGGTGGATATCGCTTCGCTCTTTGTGCCACGTGGTGAGCAGATAGTATCTATTATGGGACGCGACTCATCGTCGTTGACACACTATACAACGCGCTATGCTCCTATAGCAGAGAATATCCCGATAGTAGTTCTTGTAAGTGGCTCTTCGGCTTCGGCATCTGAGATTCTTGCAGGCGCATTGCAGGATTTGGATCGCGCCGTGGTGATGGGTAGCCGCACATACGGAAAGGGTCTTGTTCAGGGTACGCGCCATTTGGGATATAACACCTATCTCAAGTACACTACAGCAAAGTACTATATCCCTTCGGGTCGTTGCATACAGTCGCGCAACTATTCATCGATGCGTAGCGAGGGCACTATAACAAATGTTCCCGATTCGCTTATCTCGGAGTTCTCAACGCGCGGAGGTCGTAGGGTTTACGATGGTGGTGGTATTGTTCCCGACATCAAGATTGAGCCTGATTATGTAAGTCGCTTTGCTATAGCATTGTACGCTCAGGGATATATCGAGGATTGGTCGGATGAGTATATGCGTAAGCATCATAATGAGCGTATCGACATTGAGCATTTCTCGATTACGGAGGATGACTACCTCGATTTTTGCCGTTTCATAGCCGATAAGGATGTTCCTTATGAGTCGGAGACACGCAAGGCACTTAAGGCGTTGGAGAGTGCTGCGGAGAAGGAACTATATGATGAGTATATGGGTGAGGCATTGGAGAGCTTGAAGAGCCTTATCCGCGACGATAAGATGTCGAATATGCAGACATATAAGAGGGATATTGTGGAGGCTATAAATGCCGATATAATACTCCGATATGCCTATAATAGTGGTGTGTTGCAGCATGCCGCAGCAAATGACGAGGAGGTAGCGCAGGCTGTAGAGTTACTACTCGATGGCGATGAGTATAAGCGAATTCTTAGTGAGCAACACCTCGATAAGCATTGACCTATTGCAGCATCATGAAACTACCGCGTATAACACTTCCGCAGGGGCTCTTTACCACCCGTAGCCGTACAACAGTCATTGTTGTGGGCTTGGCACTTGCTGCTCTCTCGGTATTCTATACGTGGCGTGTGTCGGTAGATATGAAGCATGAGGATGAGTTGGCTATCGAAAAGTTGCGACAGGATGAGCGCAATGCTGTGGAGATGTGGGAGGATATACTTCACAACACCAATTTTGGTGGTCAGATGATATATAACCCAGAGCTGTTGAATGAGCTCGCGGAGCATACCAATGTGCCATTGATTATTGCTGATGAGCGTCTTAATGTGATGGTGACAAATCTCTCGGAGGAGATTGTGGGTAATCCCGATCGCTTGCGTGAGGAGATAATGTCGATGAGTGAGAAGAATAAGCCGATATCGGTATCTTATGGTATGATACATCGCAAGGTGTTTACCATATATTTTGGTACTACGGACTATCAGGATTTAGTGTCAAGTGCCCATAGTCAGGCGTTGATATTCTTCCCTTATGTACAGCTTATCATTATCATCATCTTCGCAATATTTGCTTATATCGCCTTCTCGTCGACAAAGCAGAATGAGCAGAATCGTGTGTGGGTAGGTTTGGCTAAGGAGACAGCACACCAGTTGGGTACTCCAACATCATCGCTTCTCGGATGGATAGAGTATCTGCGAGGACAGAATGTAGACCCTATGGCTGTGGATGAGATGTCAAAGGATTTGGCACACCTGATGAAGATTGTTGACCGCTTCTCGAAGATTGGCTCCGAGACGCAGCTCACGCCGATGAACATTAACGAGGTTGTTGGTGATACGGTAATGTATTTTCATCGTCGCATACCACGTAATGTATCGCTAACCTATAATGGCTTGGCGATGGCACCTATTGAGGTTCCGATAAATGCTGCACTCTTCGAGTGGGTTATTGAGAATCTCTTGAAGAACTCGCTTGATGCCTTGCAGGGTCAGGGAGCTATAGATGTGGAGATAGGCGAGAGTGGCGACGAGGTATTTGTTGAGGTGAGCGATACGGGTAAGGGCATAAACAAGAGTAATTGGACACGTATCTTCGAGCCTGGCTTTACAACTAAGACACGTGGCTGGGGCTTGGGTTTGTCGTTATCGCGACGCATTATCGAGGAGTATCATAAGGGAAAGATTGCCGTTGTGCGTTCTGAACTGGGACATGGCACAACAATAAGAGTAACACTTAAACGTAGAGATATTGATGAGTAACGCTATGATAAATATATATGAGGCTGAGGGCTACCATGTGGTACGTCCTGAGAGAGTATATGGTCGTAGCTCGCTCCGTGCCTCTGGCGATGTGGAGTACGATGGTGGTTATCGTGAGGCAACGCCTGAGGAGCTATATGGAAGCTGCTCTACATTGCAGGTCGCTCCTTCGGTAGAGCCATTAGCTCCGCGCTTAAGTGATGAGCCTCTTTTCAATGTAATCCTGGTCGTAACATTGATAGGTTATCTATATATGATGTTACGCTCGTGGAAGTTTATAGATACGATTTATGGTGATATGTTGGAGAATCAAAGCGAGCGACGTATGGTGTCGCAAGGCGGAGAGCTCCCTCTACAGAGTTTTAAGCGTCGTGCCGCCTTCATCGGAGCTTTGGCACTCGCACTTGTTGTGGTGCGCCTGAGCGAGATGGTCATCCCTTCGACATCACCTATATATAATATAAGTGGCATATCCTCATACGCTTCGGTTGTGGGTATTGTTGCTGTTGTGGTGTTTAGCGCATGGCTCTACGCGCTACATAAGGTCGCGGAGTGGCTCACGGTGTCGGATAGCCCACAGATATTGGGCTCGATAGGCTATATGAACTTTGTGCGTCTTGTGGTATTGCTCTATCCTGTAGCTGCAGTGTGGCTATTGGCGGATGTTGAGAGCTTTACGACGGTGACAATAGCACTGATTGTATGCCTGTTGCCGATAGCGATTTTATACCTCAAAGATACTTTTTTGTTCTTTGTTGGCAAAAAAATTCCGATTTTGTATTGGATTTTGTACATTTGCACCGCAATTTTGCTACCCTTAAGTTTTGTGTTGCATATTTTGTTCACGCTCTTAGGGTAATTTATTGGTTATGACTACTGATTATTAGGTAGTTATATAGGTTTTGACTATAAATAAATATAGGAAAGTTGAAAGTAAATAAGATTTTGGTATCACAGCCACGCCCAGCTGTAATAGAGAAGTCCCCCTTTTATGAGTTCTCTCAGAAGAATGAGCTTAATATTGATTATAAGCCGTTGATACGTGTTGTTGGTGTCACACTCAAAGAGTTCCGTGCACAGCGTACTGAGATTCTTGATCATACAACGATGATCTTCTCGTCACGTACAACAATCGATAGTTTCTTCCGTATCTGTGAGGAGGCGCGTATCACTGTTCCTGAGACTATGAAGTATATCTGCAACACTGAGGCTGTAGCTCTCTACTTGCAGAAGTATATCGTATACCGTAAGCGTAAGATTTCGTTTGCCGATGGTACATTCAACTCGTTGCTTGAGCTTATCGTAAAGCATAAGGATGAGAAGTTTATGTTGGCTCTTACTGAGCCATTCAAGCCTGAGCTCCCTGAGGCATTGGCTAAGTTGAAGCTTAAGGTGTCACCTGTTGTATTTGCTCGTACCGTATCGGCAGATTTGGCAGATATAACACCTGCGGATTACGATATTATTGCTCTCTACTCGCCTAATGATGTAAAGGCTCTTACCGAGAACTTCGATGTGGAGAAGCTCCCTGTGGTTGCTACATTTGGTGAGGCTACGTTGCGTGCCGCTAAGGAGGCAGGTCTTAAGGTTAAGGCTTCGGCTCCATCACCTGAGGCACCATCTATGGTTAAGGCATTGGATATCTACTGCAGCAAGATTGCTGAGGGTGAGCAGATTGAGGATGCAGAGGTACATGAGGATCATGAAAAGGAGGAGTTTATCCGCGCACAGCAGTCTAAGCTCCAGAAGAAGACTCGTGTTCGTACCACTAAGAAGAGCGTATAATTATGTCTGCGGGAAATAGCTTTCCGAGTAGCGAGCGTGTGAAGTCGCGTATTACTGTTGGTCGCCTTTTTGGTGACTGCGACTCAGGCTTTGTGTTCCCGCTGAAGTATAAGCTGATTATAGAAGAGAGTACCTCGCCATGTGTTGAGGTGCTCTTCTCTGTACCTAAACGTTTCCATAAGCGAGCTAATCGCCGCAACCTTCTTAAGCGTCGTATGCGCGAGAGCTACCGCTTGTCGAAATCGTCGTTGCAGAGCCTTGCTACGGAGCGAGGTCGTGCTGTGAGAATAGCACTTATATATATATCTAAAGAGGAGTTACCTTATAAAACTATCAATAATGCCATTACACGCATTCTTGCAGAGATCGCTGAGCGTTGTTAAGCGTGTTGTGAGTTTCCCGCTCATCTTGCTTGTGCGCTTCTATCAGCTCTGTATCTCTCCTCTTAAGCCACCATCATGTCGTTTTACCCCCACATGCTCGCAGTATGCTATTGAGGCACTGCGTAAGCATGGACCTATTCGTGGTCTCTATCTAACCATCCGCCGCCTTTTGCGATGCCATCCCTGGGGTGGATCGGGATATGACCCCGTTCCATAATGATGTAAAAAGTTTGGGGCTGTCTAACAAAATGTTGGACAGCCCCATTATTATTTAGTTAGGAGTATTACTACTTCTCAAGGTAGATATCTACAATAACAGGCTCCTCGCCAAGCTCTACTGAGATGCGCTGTAGCTCGCCTGCAGCGTCGTAGTAGCGTAGCTCATACGTGCGATTCTTCTCTACCAACACCGAGAACATATCGTTCATATCGCGGAGTGGACCTGCAGTGAGACCGCCACCCATCTGCTCTGTGCCCCAGAATACGTCAACACCCATAGCAACACGGTCATCAGAGTGCTCCTTTTTGCCTGCCTGCTTATAGCCAGCAATCTTGATAAATGTATGCGTGCCAGCCTCCAAGTGGCGTGTATACTGCTCGTAAGCCAAATCCTGATAGTGCTTTGTAACATTCACTGCGCCTACAATCTGTGGAAGCTCCTCAACTGAGCGACCCTCTACATCGCCATCTGCCCACACCATTGGGAACCAGTCGTCAGCCTTGCCAAAACGTGTAGCATAGATAGCATAGGTACGGTCATCCTCCTTAGCCTTTGATGCGTCAGGCATAAACCATAGGTGGTCGAGCTTCGATGGGAAGTAGTACTCTGTTACGCGCCACTCGCCGTCGAGCCATACCTCTGTCCAGCTATGGTTGCCGCGGTTATCGTGCCATGATGCAGTACCTGCAAAGCGTGCAGGAATACCTACAGCGCGGTAGGCGTCGACAAGCAAAATAGCAAGACCTGTGCATGATGCCATACCCTGGCGCATCGACTCGCGAGGACTCTGGTTAGTCTTCTCGCGCTTAGTGTTGTAGTCCACGCCTGTGAGACGAGGAATATTGGCATTAACAGCGCAAACAGCATCGTACATTGTACGGCAAGTGTCTACCGCAGGAGCAAACAACTCGTATAGCTCCTTGCGCCATGAATCACGAACCTCATCAACAACGTGGTATGGAAGCACGTCGTAGAGGTACACATCCTCTGGTAGCTGCTTTGCCCACTGATACTTCTCGCGTGCCATGTGTGCATACTCCACATTCTCCTTAAGAAGTGCAATATCCATAGCTTCGCGGTCAAAATCAGGCATGTTCTTCAACAAGAATGCCATCTCGCGCTGCTGCTCCTTAGGAGTGCTCTCCATAAGCGATAGAAGCTCTGCACTGCGCGATGATGTTGTGATAACCTCCTGAAGTACGCTATCCTTAGATGGATTATAACGCTCCGAAGGCCATACGAGAAAGGCAATAGCAAGTGCTACTACTGCAATGCAACAAAGTGTTAGTCTAAGTTTCATAGTCTTATAAGTTTTAAAATCTCATTTACTTCATTCTCATCTACGGTGCGTATTGCAAACTCATCCACAGCATCCGAGCCACCCATTGAGATACGTGGATTGCGGTAGAGCATGCCTCCAGGAACCATACACTTAGCACTGAAGTGTAGCGCATCAACACCTACCTCCATAAGCTGCTTAGCATTCTTTGCCACAACACCACTACCTGCCATAATCTCGATACGACCGCGACTAACCTCCACAGCCTTAGCAATGTTGTCGATGCCGTCAATCGCCTTGTCGTAGCTTCCTGAGGTGAGTATTCTCTTGCATCCTGCAGCAATGATATCCTCTACTGCCTGCGCGTAGTCCTCGGTCATATCTACTGCACGGTGGAATGTAGTCTCCATCTCGCCGGCTGCCTCTACCAACTGGCGTGTGCGCTCCACATCTACCTTGCCATCAGCCGTGAGGATGCCGAAAACGACACCTGTAGCACCTGCCTTACGTGCATGCTCGATATCAAGAAGCATGGTTTCGAACTCATCATCAGAGTATAGGAAGTCGCCACCTCGTGGACGTATCATAACGCTAAGGTCGAGGTTTGGTATCTTGGCAACACGCTCAATGGTTGCCAGTGATGGTGTCACGCCTCCCTCGGCAGGCGAAGCACATAGCTCAACACGATTTACGCCTAAGCGTGCTGCTATCTGGCACGCCTCTACTGAGTAGGCACAAAGTTCTGTCTTAATCATCTTTATGGGTTGTAATGTTATTGGAATGTTCTATAAATTAGTAAAAATTTTTTTCGTTTCGACCTAATTTATAGAACCTTCCTATAGTTGTTCGCTATCTATGAGTTTATTAAGTACGGCATATACCGTAAGACCAGCTACCGAGCGGATGCCTGTCTTATGCACAATATTCTTGCGGTGCGATATCACGGTGTGAGGAGAGATGTTAAGCTCCGAGGCTATCTCCTTATTTGTGAAACCGCGTGCCACGAGTATCAATACATCGCGCTCACGCTCAGAGAGTTCGTGGCTCTCAGATATATTGTGCTCTGAAGGCTGCTCAGCAACCTCCGATACTATACGTTCGATATCCTCTGGCGAGGAGAAGATGGTTACTGAGGCATTGAAGCGACGTACTATCTCCTCATCACAGAGCACACTTTGTATGCCCACAACAGGAGTGTTGTTGAGCATTGTTGTTGCCTCAATCTGATGGTATTGAGCCACAGATGCAAATACAATATCTACTCTATTTGTTGCTATGAGACTCTCTATCTCGGAGATATGCTTGTAGCATCCTACAACCTCTGCCCTTGCGGTGCGAGATAGAATGGCTGCTATACCTTCAGCAACAACCGTCGCTGCATCTACGATGGCTACTCTATATCGTTTCATCGCTTTGTATTTATGTACATTTCTACTAATGGGCGGAGCAGATACATCTCCACGTTGCTATGGCGACGTAGGTCATCGCGCAAAGCATATATGTGCTCAAGCATTGTGCATCGCAGTGTCGTAGGTGCTGCCTCTGGGAGGTTCTTGAAGATTAGCGATGCTATATCGTTTGAGCGATCGTCAATGTCGGCATGTGGCATGTCGAGGATTGAGCAGTTGCAGTTGTCATAGTCGCTTGTAGGACAGCTGTCGATGATTGAGAATATGTTTCGTTCCTCCTCCTCGAAGTGGTCGACAATATACTGTGTGTACTCATCGTAGAAGCGGCGTAATACGCTCTGTGACAGGCTGTCGCAGTGGTGTAGTATCTTCTCTAAATGTGCCGATGTGTGGGGTAGCATGTGCTCGGCATAGTAGCGGTGCGAAGCACGTAGATATGCTATAACCTCCGAGAGCATCTCTGGTTTTAGAGCCTTCGTTGCTGGGCGGAATGTTGCATCGGTATGCATCGACACGAGCATCATAAATAGCTCCACGGAGTGACCCTCACGCTCGCACATCTCGCTTACCGAGATATCGCCAAAGGGAAGGCGGATATTTAGGCGCGAAAAGATAGAGAGTAGCGATGGTGATACCTCCACCAGCTCAAAGAGCTTCATATCGGGCGAAAATGTCGATAGATATGTTGTGTTATGCTTTTTATTCATTGAATATCAATATGTTATGCTTAGTTTCAGGTATTATATGATAATATAATGCAAATATACGCATAATTTCGATAACGGACAAATCCCTATTATAGGGGATATTTAGGTGTTAAAATTCCCTATTTTGAGTGATTGTGTGAGCCAAATAAATGTATCATCTTTGCACTGTGAAAATTGACGCTCTTAGGCAGTGGTCCATAAGAAGGGTTATATATAGTAAATAGGAATCTTTTTAGTTTTTATTGGGTGTTCTCCCTCAAGGGAGATAAAAGTCGGTCTTATGACCGACTTTTTTATTTATCCGTACTACACTCTCCCCATATTTAGGGGTGTATAGTGGGGTAGTTTCCCTAAATTAGGCGATTGTGTAATATGTTGGTATAGTGTACTTTTGTCATCGTAAAACAGTGTATTATGATTATGAAACGAACACTACTATACCTTATATTTATAATGGCAACAGTGCCTCTCTTTGCTACTGAGCCACCACGTGGTGCTACGCTGGAGGGTGTGGTGACAGATAGCGAGGGGCGACCTCTGCCTTACACGACAATCTTTGTAGATGGAACGTCGCGTGGAACAACTGCCGACAGCGAGGGTCGTTACCGTCTGGTACTCGAAATGGGCGAGACGGATATTGTTGTTCAGATGTTGGGTTATGCCACGGAACGTCTTAGTTTGAATGTTGCAGAGGGCTCGAACAACCTTGATGTTGTACTCAGCACCGAGGCAACGGGCATTGAGAAGGTTGTGGTATCTGCTTCGGGCGTGGGGCATATGCGCCGTTCGGCATTTACTGCGGTAGCGGTTGATACCAAAGCTTTGCAGAACTCCACGAAGAACATTGCCGATGCTCTCACACGTGTGCCAGGTGTCAAGCTCCGCGAGTCGGGAGGTGTAGGCTCTGAGATGTCGCTTATGGTAGATGGCTTTTCGGGCAAGCATGTTAAGGTATTTATTGACGGTGTACCACAGGAGGGTGTGGGAGGAGCCTTTTCGCTTAATAACATTCCTGCTGGCTATGCAGAGCGCATTGAGGTATATCGAGGCGTTGTTCCTGTGGGCTTTGGTGCTGATGCTTTGGGTGGTGTGGTTAATATCGTAACAAACAAGTCGCGTAGAAAGTGGTATGCCGATGCTTCATACTCGTTTGGCTCGTTCAACACACATCGCTCGATGGTCAATGCCGGTCAGACACTTGAGAATGGCTTTATGTGGGAGATAAACGCATTTCAAAACTACTCGGATAACAACTATAAGGTAGATGTTCCTGTCGAGGACTTTGCTACAGGGCGCATTGACAGGGATAACATCGTGAGGGTTGAGCGTTTTCACGATACATATCATAATGAGAGTGTTGCCGCTAAGGTGGGTGTTGTGGGTAAGTCGTGGGCAGACCGCCTTATCTTTACGATGAAATATGCTAATATGTATAAGGAGATTCAAAGCGGTGTGCGTCAGGAGATTGTCTATGGCGATAAGCTACGTAGGGGCTACTCGTTGATGCCATCTTTGGAGTATCAGAAGCGCAATCTCTTCACCGAGGATCTCGATCTTATGGTTACGGCAAACTACAATAATAACGTAACATACAACATCGATACTGCACAGTATAAATATAACTGGTTGGGCGACACTCAGCGTCTTAACTCTCCAGGCGAGCAGTCTTATCAGCATACTCGTTCGAATAGCGACAATTGGAATGCTACGGCAACACTTACCTATCGTATGGGTCGTGCGCATACCTTTACGTTAAATCATGTGTTCAATGCTTTCATGCGTCATAACGCGTCGCTCCTGGCACGAGAGGAGCAGGGCGATGCTATCGATAAGCAGACGATGAAGAATATTACAGGCGCGCAGTATCGCCTTATGCCGTCGAAACGTTGGAATGTAACACTCTTCGCCAAGTATTATGCTTTGGATGTTGCAGGACCTATAGCTACCGATAGCAATCAGTCGAATTTCGTGCGTACTACGCGCCATGAGGATGCTCTTGGCTATGGAGCTGCAGCAACATATTTCATCCTCCCATCGTTGCAGACAAAGCTGTCATACGAGAAGGCATACCGCCTACCTACCATCGAGGAGATGTTTGGCGACGAGGACCTTGAGCAGGGAGATATAGCTATTCGCCCCGAAAATAGCGATAACATAAATGTAAATCTCAGCTATTCAGATAGCTATGGCGTAGATGATAAGCACTCATTATACCTCGATGCAGGCTTTATGTGGCGTGATACGCGCGACTATATTCAGCGAAATATTGTAGACATCAGCGGTGGTAAGAGTGCTGCGACCTATATCAATTATGGTCGTGTGCGCACATGGGGTGTTACACTTTCGGCGCGTTACTCCTTTACTACGTGGTTGTCGGTGGGTGGCAACATATCGTATATGGATGTTAGGGATAACATGAAGATTGCCATAGGTACAACATCAATGCCTAACTTGGGCTATGGCGACCGTATGCCTAATATTCCCTATCTCTTTGCGGATAGCGATATTACCTTCACGTGGAATGATTGCATTAGCGAGGGCGATGCTCTATCGCTCACCTACGATAACCAGTATCTTCACAACTTCTACTACTATTCGTCGCGCATAGGTACAAACAAGAGCGACTATATGGTACCTACGCAATTCTCGCATAACCTCTCGCTAAGCTATTCGCTTAAGCAGGGTAAGTATAGCATATCGGTGGAGTGTCGTAACTTTACAAACGAGGCACTTTACGATAATTTCAGTCTTCAAAAGGCTGGTCGCGCCTTCTATGCAAAGTTCCGTGTAGCATTTGGAGGTAGATAATGTTAACAATTAAAAACGTAAATATATGAAAACAAAGATTCTATCAAAACTTATTATCGCAACACTTGCCCTTGTTGCTACTATGGCGTGCCAGAACGAGAGAACAAACTTCCCATCTCCTGATGATGGTACACCACGTCCCTACGTTATTGCCTCGGAGGGCACCTTCTCCAATACCACCACCAATGCACTTCTCTCTGCCGCGTCGCTCGACGGAGGTAGCATAGGTATGGAGCGTGGCTTGGTCAACGATGGTGCTTCATATTGGGTATTTTGGGGTGATAAGTATCTCTATGCCCTGACCTACAACCAGGGAAATGCGGGTACCACACGCTCCTATGTTATGAATAGCGATTATACTCTTTCGGCGCGCTCGGCAGAGTATGCAGTGCGTCGTTTCACCACCGTGGGTACATACGAAAACTTTGTTATGACCACCTCTACGGGAGATGGTCCACAGGAGCTTGCAGACGAAAATGGATTTCTCCCAAAGGCGATACTCGTATCGCTACTAAATGTTGAGGACGAGACATATACAACAAATAATACTCTTGAGGAGCAATATCTTTCGGAAAATTTCCTCGGTAATGGTGAGTATGTCACATTGGCAGGACTTGAGCAGGTGGGCGATAAGCTCTATTCGGCTGCTGTGCCTATGGGTCTTAGCCAGTATGGCGTTAAGGCTGAGGGTGGCAAATGGGTGCGTGAAGGTTTTGAGGATTTGATTAAGACGGAGGCAGGTGGCTCAGGTAGTGGCTCATATAAGGCAGGTGAGTTGCAGTGGACGCAATACCCTGATGAGTGTTGGGTTGCGATTTTCGATGATGAGACTCTTCAGAATAAGCGTCTTATCCGCACCGATAAGATTAGCTATGCCGCAGGCCGTAATAAGTCGCAGTACTACCAAATGGTCTGGGGTGTTGAGAGTGGCGATGTCTATGTATTCTCGCCCTCGTATGCCAAGAGTATGAGCGATGCTCGTCAGCAGACTACGCTCCCTGCGGGTGTAGTGCGTATCAAGGCGGGAAGCATGGAGTTCGACGATAGCTACTATGTGAATATTGAGGCTCTTACAGGTGGTCACTCCTTCCAACGCACATGGTATATTGGGGGCACGAAGTTCTTAATGCTGATGTACGACTCACTTTTTGAGCCTGGAATGACTATGGTTGCAAATAAATTAGCTATCTTTGATGCTGAGAGTGGAGTATTAACCCCTGTTGAGGGTCTGCCTGCTTCTGAAACAATATCAGGCTTTGGAAATGCTCCATATACAGAGAATGGTAAGACATATATAGCGGTGACAACTACGGATAGCTACCCAGCAATATATGTCATCGACAACAATACATCTAAGGCAGAAAAGGGTGTTACTATTGAGGCAACTAAGATAAGTGCTGTAGGTCGTTTGATGCCCTTTTAGTAGATTAAGAATATGAAAAAGCTAATTAAAGATATACATCTGTGGCTCTCCATACCCGCAGGATTAGTCATTACCATCATCTGCTTTACGGGTGCTATGCTCATTTTCGAGCAGGAGATATCGGAGTTGATACGCCGAGACTACTACTATGTAGAGCGCGTAGAGAGTGAAAAGATTACCTTTGCTGAGGCTGTTGCTGCAGTTGAGCCTACTCTTTCTGATGATCAGCGCATTACGGGTATCTCTGTCTCCTCTAATGAGGAGCGAGCATGGAAGGTCAACCTCTCATCGCCTAAGCATGGGGCAGTATATGTCGACCAGTATAGTGGCAAGGTACTCGGCTCTCCAGAGCGTATGCCATTTTTTAGAACAATGTTCCGTTTACATCGCTGGCTTATGGATACACGACCAGAGGATGGTGGAATATATTGGGGTAAGCTTATCGTTGGTATTAGCACACTCATGCTTGTTGTGATAACGATCTCAGGTATTGTATTGTGGATTCCTAAGAGTGTGCAGATGTGGAAGAATCGCTCTCGTATATCTGTTACGCGAGGTTGGAAACGCTTTCTCTACGATCTTCATGTTGCTGGCGGTATCTATGCTGGTGTTATTGTCCTGGCAATGGCTCTTACGGGTCTTACATGGTCGTTTGAGTGGTACCGCAATGGTGCGTATATGCTGTTGGGTGCAGATAAGAAAGCTACGACTGCGCAACAATCTAAGACAAAGGGAGATACGTCGGCTAATAACTACGATGCTTCGGAGGTAGTCTACGATGATGTCGTCGCGCAGTATGATGGGTATAACGATGTGACGGTCACACCTACAACACTCTCTGTTAAGCTATCGGGATTTGGTAACCCTCGCGCTGCGGATAAGTATCTTTTCGATGCCGATGGTGCTATTACGAGCGTTGAGTTGTATGATGATGCGCCACGTCAGCGTAAGATTGGCGGATGGATATATGCTATCCACGTAGGAAATTTTGGTGGCTACCTTACTCGCATATTGTGGTTTCTTGCCGCAATGTTAGGTGCTTCGTTGCCTATTACGGGTTATTACTTGTGGATTAAGCGTAGATTCGTTAATAGAAAGTAGGGTTGTATTTGTTATATTATTTTTAATGAATTGGGTTTGTCAAACATACTCGTTTGATAAACCCAATTCTTTCTTAGTGCTTTAGTATAATATTGTTGCGCTTCAAGAATTCGCTCCAATGTGTTATCTGGTTGAATAGAGCCTCTTCATACCCCGCCTTTTCATATTCTCTATCACTCCATTGTGTAGAATTAGTCAGCGTAATGCCATAGTAAACATCGTTTACTCCGCTTAGCTGTGTTGTGTAGTTGGCAATACGAGCAGCCTTCGCCCTCTGCTCAATTTTGTTGCTAATGTCGGCGAATATCTTCTCTGGTATTGCCCTTGCTACTCGTTGTGCTATATCAACAATGTCGTAGGTGAATGCCATTCGTAGATAATCCATATCTGTCACCTCCGCGCTATTCAGATAGCTCTCGATGAAGTAGTATGAATCCGCCAACTCTCTCTCTAAATACTCTATTGTTTGATAATCGTCGCTCTCGTATATCTCCACCAGAGCTGTTGACAAATCCCCAATTGCGCGATTTAGTCTGTTAATCTTCGCGCACTCTGTTATCGAGTAGTCGAGGGTATCCCCGGTTAGTCCTTGGCTCTCTATGTCGACGACTATGTTATGTAGCAAATCTTCCAATGCGCCAATTAAGGCTTTGTCGCTATTATTTTTTATGCCACTGAGTGATCTCGCCAGGTGTGCCAACTCTGTGCATAACATCACCGAAATATGACATGAACCGAGTATGTAATCGCTATATTGTGATAGTGGTGTGAGATACTCAATGTTGTTCATCAGGCACGACATCAGGTGTATCATGCGAAATGAGGTTTGTGATAGCTCGATACCACTACATAGCTCTTCAAGAGTTATGTAACGGTTTAGATCCGTATCTCGAAGTATGCCTCGTGTCGATTCTATGCCTACTCCGGGGTGCCAGCCATTGCCGTGTCCTGCAAGAACGAGAATGTAATTATCGGCAGGTGCAACCTCTTTGCTCCAGCTTATAAATTCGGCAATGTTCTCAGGGTCATACATAGGGTAGTCGTTGCCACCTACCGTTTGCATCTCTATATGTGGATTGTTACTGTCGAGAAGAAACCTCTTTACCTCTCCCTTACCATTGCTAAAATCCGAGGTATAACCCTTGGTCCACTTTACACAACCTGCAACTTTAACGTTTTCGCCGACACCACGTCTCTCTATATCCATCAACGATATCTCTATCGCCTCGTCCAGTGTCTCACCACCTACCGCATAGTATATGATTGTGTAGGATGGTTTATTGTTGGTTGTTATCTCCTTCTCAGGTGTCTTGATACACATCGTGGATGATAGCCCAATGAGTATTAGCAGTGTTATATTGTGTATTAGGTGCCTTAGTTCCATTGTTTAGCCTTATATATCTATTGCAAAGGTAGCAAAATATTCTAAAATCCCTATTTCGAAGCTATTTCCCCTATATATATAAATATAGGTATCGGTTTAGATATTAAAAAAATATAAGAAATAATATAAAAACTTAAAAAATAGTTTGTAAAATATGAAAAAAGGTTTACCTTTGCAGCCGCAAACAAGAGGAATATATTACCAAATGCTTGCAAACAGTGGTTCTTTAGATTTTTTCGAAAAAAGTTCGCCAAAAATTTGGTAGTTTAAAAATTTTGTCATATTTTTGCACCGCTTTTCCGCTTAAAAGTAGGGGATAAGCACAAAGGTACTCTGATAAAGTTTTTTGAAAAAAGTTTTCGAAAAATTTGGTGATTAGAAATAAATCACTTATCTTTGCACCGCTTTTCCGTTCTGAAAAATGAGCGGATAAAATTGGAAGTTCTAATAAAATTAGAATATAGTTCTTTGAAGATTTTGAGCAGCTAAAGTTTTATCTATCTCCTATGAGATAATTTCAAAACAATACCTTTGA
>JAGBUS010000107.1 GCA_017630735.1 Alistipes sp.
GGTGTGGTGGTATGTGTCGTGACCTACCTCCTCAAGATCGTTGTGCTTACCCGATTCGCGCAAACACTTCTGAGTGTCGGCAACGCGAGGCCATTTGCGTGGTGCATTACCGAGGAAGATGTCCTTAAACTGGTTCATACCAGCGTTAGTAAACATTAGGGTTGGGTCGTTCTTAACAACCATAGGAGCCGAGGGAACAATCTCGTGCTGCTTGCTCTGGAAGAAATCCAGAAATGCTTGTCTTACTTTATTCGATTCCATATATAGTTAATTGTTATTATTGCCTTATTTATACCTTATTTTATATTAGCTTGCAAATTTACGCAATTTAAATTAATTTTGCATCGTTATAAGAGATATTTTTAATAAATTTTATTTATTGTAATGCATAACGTCAATAATCACCATAAAGGCAGAGGGTATAAACAGTGGTCAAAGGGTTATCGTGTAGCCTTTAAATTGTTTGTGGCGTTAGTCATTGCTGTTGTGAGTAATATCCTGATTTCCATTTGGTTTGATACTCCAAAAATGGCGATTATACGTCGCGATAATCAGTATCTTAAAGCGCAATACACTATCCTGCAAGAGAAGATTCGTTCCGCAGAGCAGACTCTCGCCGATGTCCGACATAGAGATCAATTCGTCTACCGCCCATTACTTGGTGTAGATACACTAAATATTCCACAGGTATATGCGGAGTATAATGATAGCAAATATGCCGATTTGCCTACAGGAGAGTATGAAGAACTTATAGTGGAGGGTTGGAAAAGTATTGATAAACTGATGCGTGAGATATATTACGCATCTCGCTCGTTGGATGATACTCAAGATTTGGCAGAGAATAAAGAGGAGTTCTCTACGGTTATACCTGCTATATGGCCAATTGATCGTACGAAGCTGAAAGATGTAAGTAGTCTGTATGGTATGCGTGTGCATCCTCGATATGGATATTGGAAGATGCACGAAGGAGTGGACTTGTCTGCTCCTAAGGGAACACCTGTATATGCAACAGGAAATGGCGTTGTTGTGCGAGCATCGTGGCAGCGAGGTTATGGTGAACTTATCGAGCTAAATCATGGCTTTGGATATAAGACACGATATGGTCATCTTTCGAAGATGTATGTCTCGCCTGGAGATAGCGTTACTCGTGGACAGGTGATTGGCGAGGTGGGAAATACGGGTGTCTCTTCGGGTGCTCACTTGCATTACGAGGTGAGATTTAGAGATAAGACCGTTAATCCTATTCACTATTTTAATAAAGATATGTCGCCAGAGTCGTATGTTGATTTGATGAAACAGCTTGAGGAGACTGTGCATAAATAATTGTATATATGGGTAATAATATTAAAAATATACTACAAGGTCTATTTAATAAACGAAGAGCTATCCCTCGTCTAATTAGCTTTTTGGTGTGGATTGCAATGATCATAATGTGGTGGGTGATTATATCATTAACCATAGATATGCCTATGGAGTATAAGTTGCGACACTCTACAGATGGCTTGCGTAGTGAATATCTGTTAATGTCAGAACGTTATGACTCGTTAAATAATGTGTTGGATAATGTCGTTAAACGTGACGAGAATGTGTTTCGTAAACTGTTTGAGTCTAATCCTTATGATTTAAATGCAGATCTCGATAAGGATCGTATCAAACTTTATGAGCAACTTGTTGATATGGATAACGATGAATTGTCTGAGATATTAGATGATTATATGCAAAATGCTGTAAAAGAGGAGTCTGATCTTCTTAGTTCGTATAACGACTTAATCTATAATATCTCAACTGGCGTATTGTCAGTGGATTATGTGCCAGCAATTCAACCTGTAAACAATAAGCAATTAACCCTGTTAGCTGCGGGTAAAAAGCCTTTAATTAATCCTTTCCATCGTGCTATGAGAGAGCATCATGGCGTGGATTATCTCGTGCCTGAGGGAACACCTGTTTTTGCAACTGCTGATGGTGTGGTGAAATCCTTGTCTGAAAAGAATACATCGCATGGTAAGGCTGTTACAATAAATCATGGTAATGGTTATGAAACTTCATATAGTCACCTTCTTGATATTCGAGTTAAGAAGGGGCAAAATGTTAAGCGCGGAGATATAATTGCTTTGTCTGGTAATAGCGGTTTGTCGTTTGTTCCTCACTTGCATTATGAGGTTATATATAATGATACTCGTGTAGACCCTGTGCACTACTTTTTTATGGAGCTTGAGCCTGATGAGTATCAGCAAATAATACGTATTGCTTTGTCAAGCATGCAGTCGTTTGATTAATATTTAAACCGCTAATCTATATTCTGTTATAATGGCTGAGATGAAGCTAATTCTTCTTGATTTTGATGGTACTCTCGTAGATACACGCGAGGCGAATGCATGTGCATATATAGAGGCACTTTCTGAGTATGGAATTGAACTTACGAAGGAGGTGTACTTTGCAAAATATTTCGGTATGCGCTGCATTGAGTTTATGCACAGTGTTGGTGTTGATGGCGAAGAGCGTATTCGTGAAATACGAAGAAGGAAGATTGAACTTTATCCAAAATATTTCAATACAGTAGTTCTAAATAGCCCATTATGGGAGTGGTGTCAGATGATGCGAAAAGGTGGAGCTAAGGTGTGGATAGTGTCTACTGGTCATATAGATAACATTACTAATGTAATGAATTACTTGAATATTAAAGGTGGTGTTGATGGTGTTATATCAGGAGATGATGTCGTTGTTCCAAAACCTTCGCCCGATTGCTTTTTGAGAGCGATGGATATTGTTGGTGCTACGCCAGAGGAGACTATTATATTTGAAGATTCAGAGATTGGCTTAGCAGCTGCAAAAGGTAGTGGCGCAAATTATGTGCGTATCAATTTTGATAATCTTCTTTAGCTCGGTTTATCGCCAAATATAAATTAATGGGGAGTATATTTTGAACTTTCCCATTTTTTTTATATTTTTATCCTTCGAAATAATAAAAACGATTGCTATGAAAAGATATATACTCGCTATATTTTTGATGCTATGTGCCACTGTGTCCTACGCGCAGAGTGCGGAATCCGTGCAGCCTGTGGTGGAGAGTCGACCTATAAAGGAGTTTTTGTCGAGCTTTTCAGCTATAGATGTCGATGCTCCGATTAAACTGTCGCTCATCAAGATTTGTGCAGATGAGGCTCCATATATCATCTATGATACTAAGGGTGTATATACTTCAAAATTTGAGGCGGTGGTTGATCGTAAGAGTAATACGCTTAAGATTTCTGAGCGTAATGACCCTAAGCGTGAGAGTATTACGGAGGTTAAGGTCTACTTCTCGGAGCTTACTGATATCTCAATATCTAAGGCGAGCACGGCGGTAGAGGGAACATTGGAGTCGCAATTGTTAGATATTTATATATCTAATGATGCAACGTTCTCGGCTGATATAGATGTTCTTGATGTTGTTGTGTTTGTGTCGGGAAAAAGCCGTGTTGTGATAACAGGAAATTCGCACTATCAAACAGCCGATATATCTACGGCGGAATATGATGCAAGTAGATTGTCTACCATATCTTCGGTTGTGAGATCATCACATAATGCAATAGTTAGGGTGGATGCTGTGGAGCGTCTTGAGGCTCGAACATCTACAGGTGGAGAGGTCTTCTATTATTCACATCCTGTGATATTGCGCAGTGAGGTTACACTATTTGGTGGTGAAATTGTGCGTATGTAGTTGTCGCTAAGTAAAATACAATATTTGATGTCAACATTTATTCACGAGGTAGCCGAAACGCTATTCAAACGCTATAATAGTGACATGTCAAGAGTTGTAGTGATGTTTCCATCGCTACGTGCTCGTGTTTTCTTCGTTGATGTACTATCTACAATAACAGATCGCCCAATATGGCAACCATCATGGGTAACTATTGATGAGTTGATGGAGCGTGGCTCAGGCTTGGTGCGAGGTGAGCGTATTCGTCTAATCAGCGAGTTACATAAGATATATGTTAAGTATCATCCCTCGGAGGATTTTGATAAATTCTACTTTTGGGGAGACTTGCTTATATCGGACTTCGATATGATAGATAAATATCTTATCGATGCTAATCAATTGTTGCGTAATATTAACGATATCAAAGAGATAGAGGCTGATGTGTCGTATATGACGCCTGAGCAACAATTACGAATATTGAGCTTCTGGCGTAGCATAGGCTCGGAGGTGTCGCTCACGGAGCATAAGCAACGATTTTTGAAGGTATGGCGTTCGTTGCCATCTATATATAATGAGTATCGCCAAAGGCTATTCGATTTGGGTATTGGCTATCCTGGTATGATATATCGTGCTACTGCTGAGCGTATTAAGCGCAAAGAGAGTGTCGATATTGGCGATAAGCGATTTGTTATTGCGGGATTTAATGCTCTATCTAAGAGCGAGGAGGTGCTGTTTGATTATATTGCAAATAGTGTCAATGGTGCTGAGTTCTATTGGGATTATGATAATTATTATGTGGAAAATTTGAGTCATGAGGCGGGTTTGTTCATGCGAAATAATGTCAGACGATACCCTGAAGTGGTGGCGACAACACATAGTAACTTTAATGATATAGATAAAGATATTCGATGCACGGCATGTGTGTCTAATGTTGTGCAGGTTAAGCATTTGGCTGATATCATCTCATCTTTACCTGAAGAAGAACTTGATAGGCAGACAGCGATTGTGCTTACTGACGAGAATATGCTTATTCCATTACTCCACTCTCTACCTGAAAAGGTTAAGGGCGTAAATGTTACGATGGGTTATCCTATTAAGACGACGCTTGCTTATTCGTTTTTGGAGCGATTGATTACCTTGCAGTCGCCAGGACGAAAGAGGAATGGTGAGGTTACGCGATATTACCATGTTGATGTAATAGGATTATTAACGCATCCATATATTGTTGAGATATGTAAGAGCGATGCAGAGAAGGCGCATAGTGCAATCATCGCAGAAAAGGCGATTTTAGTTGAGCCTTCGATGTTTGCTGAAATGCCTATATTGAATAGGATATTTTGCGATAATGTAAATAGTTATAAGGAGTTATCTAACTATTTGGTTGATGTAACATCGGTTGTGCTTCAGAGTATTGAGGATTTTGCACAACGTGAGTATCTTCGTATCATTTCGGATGAGGTTCGAAAGGTTGTAAACTCAATCGCAAATTGCGATATTGAAGTGTCGGTTGCAATATTTATCTCGCTACTTAGACGATATATTCAAACCTTAACTATACCTTTTGAGGGTGAGCCTGTGGAGGGACTTCAGATTATGGGTATCTTGGAGACTCGTAATCTCGACTTCAAGAATGTTATAGTCCTCTCGATGACAGATGCTACATTCCCAGGTGATCGTACTGAACAGCCGTCGTTTATACCATACGGCTTGCGCTTTGCCTATGATATGCCAACACATAAGGAGCATGAGGCGATGTATGCCTACTACTTCTATCGTCTAATTCAGCGTGCTAAGCGAGTGGATATGTTGTATTGCTCGCGAGCAGATTATAGGAGTACGGGCGAGAAGAGTAGATATATATATCAGCTTGAGTATGAGTCGAAGTATAAGATATTAAAACGCTCTGTAGGAGTTGATTTGGGTGTGTCGGAACCTCAGCCGATAGTTGTTGAGAAGGATGAAAAGATATTGAGTGTCTTGGAGAAATTCTTGACTCCTAATAGCGGGTATCGACTATCTCCTACATCGCTATTTAGATATGTAGAGTGCCCATTGAAATTCTATATGTCGGCGATCGCTCATCTAAAAACTTCCGATGAACTGGAGGATAAGATTGATGCCTTGACGTTTGGAAATATTCTACATGATGCGATGCAGGAGTTGTATGATAAAGATACGATTCGTGGTGTAAAAAATCCTCATGATAAGATAGAGAAGCTCAGAAATAGGAGTGTTGTCGAGGCAGCAGTGGATAAGGCAATTCGTAAGTTGTTGCATTATAGAGATAATTCAAAGGAGGATGACTTTTCGGGAGATACGTTGCTTGTGCGAGATATTATTACGAAATATATAATAGGTGGTATATGTCGTTATGATTTGACACGTGACGGCTTCACGATTAAGGCTCTTGAGGATGATGTTGATATGTGTTATCCTATATCCGATGGACGAACAGTCAATCTATTTGGACGCGCTGATCGAATAGATGAGCTCTCAAATGGTAAAATACAAGTGATTGACTATAAGAGTGGTAATCATTCTCATTTGGTGTATAATGGAGTTGATGCTCTGTTTAATGGTAGTAGTCTTGATAGGATATCTAACATCTTCCAAACTCTGCTATATGCTATGATGTTGCATTATAAGTATTCCGTAGATGTTGTGCCGTCGTTGTACTATGCGTCTAAGATGCTGTCGAAGGATTACTCACCACTAATCCATAATGCACAATTAAAGGAGGATGTTGAGAGCTATTACGACGTGAAAGAGGAGTTTGAGTCGGAATTAAGAGTTATCCTTGATGAGTTGTTCGATGCCGATGTGCCATTTAAGCAGGCTGAGGATGAAAATATGTGCACCTATTGCGACTATAAAAAGATATGTAGAAGATGAAACGTGCAAAGATATTAAGTGCAAGTGCTGGTTCTGGTAAGACATACCAGCTAACGTTGAAATACATATGTGATATTATAGAGTCTCCAGAACGATATCAGAGTATTCTCGCGGTTACTTTTACAAATAAAGCAACCGAGGAGATGAAGTCGCGTATCTTGCGAGAAATACACGTATTAGCATCTGGCGCAAAGAGTAGCTATCTCGATAATATTATCACTAAGATGAATCTTGGTGAGGAGAAGATTCGTGAGTGTGCTCGTATAGCTCGAAATAAGATATTGCACGATTTTTCTCGCTTTAATATTCTTACGATTGATAGATTTTTCCAGCGTATATTGCGTGCTTTTATCAAGGAGTTGGGTCTTGATCTTAATTATAATATTGAACTCGATACTGATGTGTTGCTTGAGAGAAGCGCAGACACGCTTATTGAGAGTATCTCGGAGAATGAGGATGTTCGTAGGTGGTTGTTTGATTTTGCGGAGGAGAGGTTTAATGATGGCGATAAGTGGGACTTGCGTCGTGACTTGTGCGGTATCGGCGAGCAACTATTTAGCTCTGATGGAGCAAAGCAGATGCGACGAGATATAAGCAAAGAGAAGTTGCACGATATAGTTAAACTTATAGTTGAAGAAGCAGAACGTTGCAAACAGCATATTAAGAAGTTGGGTGAGAAAGCTGTGGGGTTGATGAAAGAGTATAGCGTTGCTCCAGAGCAGTTCAAGGGTAAGACAAAGAGTTTTGCCTTTTGCTTTCAGGCTTATGCTCAAGGTGAGCTTAAGCAGCCTACTGCAACAATGTTGAAAGTCAAGGGGGATATCGATGAGTGGTGTGGTAAGGATGCTGGTGGTAATGTAAAGTGTGCCGCTGAGAAGTTATTTCCTATCCTTGGTGAGATATGTTCGAAATATAACGAGTGTGTGGAGAAGATAAATACGTCGAAACTCGTTCGTGACAACTATCGCACATTTGCTCTTCTTGTAGATCTGCAGAGATATATCTCGAATATCTGTACAGAGGAGAATATGATGATTCTCAGTGATACAAAGGATATACTTGCCGATTTCATCGATGACAATAATGCTCCATTCATCTATGAGAAGGTTGGCAATCGCTATGATCATTATATGATTGATGAGTTTCAGGATACCTCGGTGAGAGAGTGGCGTAATATGCTGCCACTACTGCGTGAGGCGTTGGCATCAAATGATAAGTCATCTGTATTTATCGTAGGCGATATAAAACAGTCTATATATCGTTGGCGTGGAGGTGATTGGCGATTGCTAAATAATGCTGCGCTTGAGGACTTGGGACCTGAAAATACTGAAATTGATAATCTTGAGTACAACTATCGTAGTCTAGAGAATGTTGTGCTATTCAATAATAAGATTATCGAACAAATGGTTGCCTATGATAATAGTTATCTTAATGCTCTTTTGGATGGTGCACTTAAGGATAATAAGATAAGCAACGAGGTTTTCGCTTCATATTTCGATATATTGTCGCGTGCATATAGCGGACATAAGCAAGAGGTGGCAAGGGTAAGCGAGGATAAGGGTTATGCTGAGCTTTGTGCATACGATAGTAAAATTATCGATTCGCCATTTATTGAGGCAATAGAATATGCTGTAGAGCGAGGATATAAGTATCGAGATATTCTTATATTGGTGCGTAATCGCAGAGATGCTTTAAAAGTTGCAGATCAGCTATTTGCATATAAGGAGCGAAAGTTTACTTTAAATAATTTGTCGGGATTCAATATCCTTATGGCTGATTCGTTAACTCTTGATGGATGCGATATTGTTGAGTTTATAATCGCCGTACTTCGCCTATCAATTAGTGCAGATAATGATATTGATCGCGGTCTATATAATCGCTTCCTGGGCTTGTCGCTCGATCATCAGTTAGATAACGAAGAGTTAGAGTATCTGACTATGATATCGCACCTCTCGCCAATGGAGGCTTTTGAGGATATTGTTGGACATTATAAATTGTACGATCACAAGGATAGTATCGCATATCTGCAGGCTATGCACGAGCAGATTGTTGTGTTTGCCACATCAAAAAGTGCAGATATTAGCCAATTCCTAACCTGGTGGTCGGAGCATGGCAATAAGGTAAATGTTGCCGTCGAGATGTCTGATGATACTATCGAGATTATGACCATTCATAAGGCAAAGGGTCTTGAACGTGATGTAGTTATAATCCCTTATGCTAATTGGAGTATTAACCCAAGTGCGATAAACAAGCCTATTGTATGGGCGCAAGCTGGTGATAATAATAAGGAGGTAGCGGAGATAGGTAAATTCCCTGTTATCTATGGCAATAATATGAAGGAGTCTGCATTTGCGGAGGATTATTATCGTGAGCTTGTGATGAATCATGTTGATAATATCAACTTGTTGTATGTTGCCTTAACGCGAGCATCTAAGGAGTTGTATATATATACTTCGGCTAATATCAATAGTAGTAGAAGTAGCGATAATATATCTTCAACCGCTCCGTTGTTGGTAAATGCTGTGACAAAGGTGTGTCCTGAGCCTGAGAGTGTTATGGCTGAGGGGCAGCAAGCTGCGCTATACTATGCATACGGAGAACCTCTTAAGAGTGGTGTTTCTCAGGAGAAGCATGATACGGTAGAGGAGATTTTGCTTGATAGTTATATGTCAAATATGCCTCCTATTAAGGTGAGGTATCCTGCACAACGACATATTGACGAGGATGCGCAATCTAATAGTGAGTCGTTGGCTGTGGGTATACGCCTGCACTCTATATTTGAGAGGGCGCATACGGTCAAAGATTTATACGATGGAATAGATAATCTTCTTCTTGGTTGTATTATTGACTTATCAGAGGCTGAATCACTTAAAGCAAAGATTGATACGATTCTTGTTAACGATACTGTTAAAGAGTGGTTTAGTGGAGAGTGGGATGATGTTAAGTGCGAGACAAATATCATATCTCATAAAGGTGTGCGTCGTCCCGATAGAGTAATGATTAAGGATGATAGGGTCATTGTCGTGGATTACAAATTTGGTGAAAAACATAATGCTGTTTACAAAAAGCAGATGGCGGAATATATCGCTCTTTTGCGTGATATGAATTGTTATCGCCATATTGAGGGGTATGTGTGGTATGTTGCGCTTGGAGAGGTGGATAAGGTGGAGTAATTTAACGAGGGTGTTGAAATCTAAATACTATTTATTATCTTTGCTGTATGATTAAGGAGTTATGGCGTGTTATACCTGATAGTTTTCGTCGCAATACAATAAGTGTTGCGATGACAATATTCCTGCGCGCCTTACTCAACTTTGTGGGTATAGCTACCCTACTCCCAATACTACTACTTATAATCAGTAGCGGCGATATTACCTCAGCTGGATATTTAAATAGATTCTATAACTTATTGGGTTGTAGTAACTATACGGAGTTTGTTGTTGCTATATGTGTAGCGGTTGTGGCTATCATTGTTATCAAAAATATCACCGTCCTCTATTTATATCGCTTCGAGAGAGATTATATCTTTAATCTCTATAGATATCTATCTCAACGACTATTTAAAATATATTTCAAACGAGGACTAAACTACGTTAAGAGACATAATTCGGCTACATTGACACGTAATATAAACAGTGTTAGTCTGATGTTTGTTGCAGGAGTACTGAAACCTATAGCTTCAATCTTCAGCGAAGGCTTGTTGTTGATTCTAATAACTGTGGCATTGGCTATTTATAATCCACTTGCAGCAGTGATTGTAGCTTTAATATTTGCTCCTATTGCTACGATATTCTATCTACTCATGCGACGTAGACTGCACGATATTGGAGAGTCGGAGAATGATATTCAACGAGTGAAGAATCGTATCGTTGCCGAGACATTCAAGGGTTATGTAGATGTTGAGATGGCTAATGCTTTCGAACTTATGCTCAGACGTTTCGATGAAGCGATGAATGGTATTGTTGCTCTACGAAAAAGGCATGCTACGCTTGTTATGCTACCACAGATATTCTCTGAGGTAGGATTGTCGGTAGGTTTGGTTATCCTTGTGTTATTAGGACATAGTTTTTCGGGTAGTGATATAGCTCTGCTTTTTGGTATTTTTGCAGTTGCGGCAGTACGCCTTATTCCATCTCTGCGCAACATTATGACCAGTTGGAGCACTATACGTTTCAATAGATATACTATCGATACACTCTGCGATATTGACGTGAAGGAGGATGTTAAGCAAAGTAATTATGATGCTACCTCACTCAATTTTGAGCGAACTCTTGAGCTACGTAATCTATCCTTTAAGTTCGATGACTCTGAAACGGCAACTATAAATAACCTCTCCATCGAGATTAAAAAGGGTGAGTGTATAGGTGTGCGAGGTAGTTCGGGAGTTGGTAAAACTACCCTATTTAACCTTATGCTTGGCTTCTATGCTCCTACGTCGGGAGGTATATATGTTGATGATGTTAAGCTGGATGAGAGTAATATCGCAAAATGGCAGAAGCAGATAGGCTATGTCTCACAATCGGTGTTTATTGCAGATATGACACTGCTTGAGAATATTGCTCTTGGCAGTAGCGTGGAAGAGATAGATTATGAGCGTGTAAATGAGGTGATAAGACTCGCTAATCTTGAGGAGTTTGTAGCTTCGTTACCCGATGGATTAAATAGCCGCATTGGAGAACAGGGTTGTAGAATATCTGGAGGACAGCGTCAACGTATTGGAATTGCACGTGCGCTATATAAAAATGTAGATATCCTGCTTTTTGATGAGGCAACATCGTCGCTTGATACGAAGACTGAGGAGAATATCAACAGTGCAATAGGACGTTTGTCGACGGAGAATCATGCTCTAACGATTGTAGTTATTGCACATCGTGAAAGCTCATTGGAGTATTGTAACCGTATAATTACATTGGAATAGATATGATGTATGACTATATAATAGCGGGCTTGCGCCTACGTAGCGATATCAATTTGGTAGAGTACGGACTTCGAGGTTTCTTGCCATTTGAGGTTGAACCATCCGACTCTCCTGCCGATTGCACACTGCGCCTTAATACTTTGATGAATAAGCAGGCGTTATGTGTGGGTGATATACTTGCTACATCATACGTTGCTGAGGCAGATGCTGATAGTAGTTTCTCGCGTAGCGCATCAGGATACCTATATTCTATACAGCGTCGTGTTGATGGTGCTACAGAGACACTCTTTCACATCGACATCGCAACGGGTTGTGTTGAGACAAATATTAATACCATAGATAATATTGACATTTCGATTCTACGATTTGGTATATGGGTGATGTTTGGCGTAGTTTTGACTGAAAATAAGGCGATTGCAATACACTCATCCGTTATCGTATCGAATAATAAATGTGCACTCTTCTTAGGTGAGTCTGGAACAGGAAAAAGCACTCATACACGCCTATGGCTTAAGCACATCGATGGTGCTCGTTTGCTCAATGATGACTCTCCGATTATCCGTATTGTTGATGGTGAGGTATTGGCTTATGGATCGCCATGGAGCGGTAAAACACCATGTTATAAAAATGAGGCTTATCCAGTAGCTGGATTCTGTCGCCTTGCGCAGGCTCCATATAATGCTATTCATCGTCTTCCAACGATAATGGCGATAGGTGCTATTTTGCCATCTTGCCCTCCGATGTTTGCCTACGATGATAGACTTCAGGATATGATATGTCGCACGGTGGGAGATGTTTTACGTACGGTATCGGTGTATCGCTTAGAGTGTTTGCCTGATGAGGCGGCAGCACTGTTGTCATATAAAACGATTATGGGCAATGAGTAGTATTCAGCAAAAACTGACATCTCATATTGAGCAGATTGTAAATCCTGGTGAGACCTTTAAGATGGTCGTTACGGGATATAGTATGCTCCCGTTGTTGGGCTATGGTAGGGATACTATAATCTTGCACCGTACAACTGACGATGAAGATATTATGGGACGAATTGCGATGTTTAGAGCATCGGATGGACATATTGTCGTGCATCGTATTATTGCCGTCGAGGGGGATGTTGTAACGCTACGTGGTGATGGAAATATCCTTCAATGCGAGAGCTCTCTGCGCAAGGATATTTTGGGTGTTGTGGAGTCTGTGGTGCGAGAATCGGGGCGTGAGGTTAGTTGTCTATCTCGATGGTGGCGTGTGCGCGAAAGAGTATGGCTCACTATGCCAATGTTTATAAGACGTTATGCTTTGGCAATTATTCGTCGAATGGCAAATTTAAAACGTAGAATTAAAGGTTAGTCGTATGGATATAAGAGTAGGTTGTGGATATGATGTCCACGCTTTGGCAGAGGGTTTGCAGTTGGTTTTGTGTGGTGTGAAGGTGCCACATACCAAGGGGTGTGTTGCACACTCTGATGGTGATGTTGCTATTCATGCTATATGTGATGCTCTGCTTGGTGCTTTGGCTCTTGGTGATATAGGTAAGCTGTTCCCAGATAGCGATGCAAAATATAAGGGTATCGATTCGACCATACTACTTAAAGAAGTTGTTGATGTAGTAGTGTCTAAAGGATATAGCGTTAGTAATATAGATTGTACTATTGCTATGCAGCGTCCGAAGTTACGCCCTTATATTGACACTATGCGAGAAAGAATTGCAGAGGTTGTGGGCATAGATGTTGATAGGGTCTCGGTTAAGGCAACTACAACAGAGCATCTCGGTTTTGAGGGACGCGAAGAGGGAGTGTCGGCGAATGCTGTAGTACTACTTATTAAGGCATAGATATGAGCATTGAGGAGGTGCGTCAATATTGCCTCAGCTTACCATGTGTCGATGAAACATTACCATTCAACGATACAACATTGGTATATAAGGTCGGTGGTAAGATGTTTGCAGTGACAGACTTGATAGATCATGACCATGTTGTTGTTAAGTGCGATCCCGATTTAGCTATCGAGCTGCGAGATAGGTATGAGGAGATTACCGAGGCATGGCATTTTAATAAGCGTCACTGGAACTCAATACGTCTAACAGGCGACCTTGCGCCAAGCTTTGTTTACGAGCAAATTTATAACTCCTATATGCTTGTTATCCGTAAGAATGTTGTGCCTAAGGCTCTGCGTGAGGATATTTTAGCAATGATTAAACAGTAAAGCTGTCAAACCATTCGAGTTTGACAGCTTTGCTGTTTAAAACTCTATTACCAGAGGTGTATCTCTCTTACACTTAGTGCTGATAGTCGTGCCGTTTGAAAGACGTAGTGTTACACGGCAATTACTCTTAGAGTGTAACTTGATATATGTAACCTCGCCATCTTGCCACTGGCAATCGACAGTTATGCCACCTCGCGCACATAGTCCCTTGAATGAGCCTGTTGACCATGATGTTGGCAAAGCAGGAAGTATATCAATAACACCATCGTGGCTTTGTAATAACATCTCCATAATGCCTGCTGTGCCACCAAAGTTACCATCTATCTGAAATGGAGGGTGAGAACAGAAGAGGTTGGGATATGTGCCACCGCCTATGCCATTTGCGGTAATGGCAGGCTCAAGCAATGAACGTAATAACTTCTCTGCACGGTTGCCGTCGCCGATGCGAGCCCAAAAGCATATCTTCCATGCTCTTGACCAACCTGTACCGGCATCTCCGCGCACCTCTAATGTGCGACGTGCAGCGTCAATAAGCTCTGGTGTAGAGTGGGTGATTTGTGCTGCAGGATATAGACCAAAGAGGTGTGATACATGGCGGTGCTCAGGCTCAGCTTCGCGATACTCCTCCAACCACTCCATAATGCGTCCATCAGATGATATGCGTGTTGGAGCTAAGCGTGAGCTGGCATATTGTAAGTCCTTAATAATCTTCTTGTCGCAACCTAACTCATCTGCTGCTGCTATTACTGCATTAAATATCTCTCGTGTGATTTGATTATCCATCGTCGAGCCCATACATATATGAGTTACGATGCCATTTTCTGCGTCATCATCGTTAAGGTAGAAACCATTTTCAGGCGAGGTAGTTGGTGCAGTTACGAGATAACCACTCTTAGTATCTTCAATGAGTATGGAGCGTAGGAATAGAGCAGCATCACGAATAAGTGGATATACCCTTTCGAGATACTCCATGTTGCCAGTATATAGGTAGTGCTCCCAAAGGTGTAATGCTATCCATGCGCCACATGTGTTTGTTGCGCCCCATGATGGGTCCTCGGATGGCGAGGTGAATCCCCACGCATTTGCAAGGATATGAGCACACCAACCCTCGGCATCGTAGAAGTGTTTTGCAGTATGCTTGCCCGATTCAGCTAAGCCCTCAACATAGCGTGTAAGAGGCTCTATAAGTTCACTTAGATTACCCACCTCTAATGGCCAGTGGTTCATCTGCTGGTTTATATTAAGGTGCATATCGCCATTCCACGGAGTCCACGTACCCTGAGCCCAGATACCCTGCAGGTTAGGTGGTAGCGTTGCTTTATAGGTGGATGATATCAGGAGGTAGCGACCAAACTGAGCATATAGCGCAGCAAGCGAGGTATCTTTTCCATTTGTTGCATACTCTGCAATACGCTGGTCTGTAGGTACGCCCAAACGCTGTGAGCCGAGATTTATATCTACTCGATCAAATAGACGGCGATACTCTGTTATGTGCTCGCGTTTTAATGTGTCATACTCCTTGTTAATTGCGCTTTGCACTGCACTCTCAACAATATCTCGATACTCATGTATTGAATATGATGTTGCTGCCGAAAGATATACTTTTAGCTCTGTTGCACCATTAATGTGTAAATAGTTGTTATCGGCACGTGTAACACCATCTGTAACGATGTCGATACATCCATAATAGTTAACACCGCTTTGCTCACTACCACTTGATAGCTCACCACTTATGGTAATGCGTGTGCCTTCTGCTACAATGGTCGCACACTTAGGGCGAGTAAGCGATATCTTGTAGTTTGTAGGTGTGGTAGCATTATATCGCACTACACCTACATTGTCGCTAAACGATGTGAAATATTCTCGCTTATATATGTTCCCGTCTGCTTTGAATTCAGTCGCAGCAATGGCATCATTTATGCTTAATGAACGGCGATATCCTGCGATGGTTGCGTTAGAAGCTATCTCGGTTTCAATCCATAAGTTTGCTAACATCTGATAGCAACCATATTCTGGAGATGCAGATCCTCCACCTGAGCATGTAAAGCTACGATACATAAGCTCCTCGGCAGCGCGATTGTCACCATTTAGTAGTAGCTCTCGGATTTTCGATAAAGATATTAATGCCTCGTCGTTATCGGTAAATTGTACACCACCGCTCCACATTGTTCCCTCGTTAAGACCTATGTAGTCGCTCATAACGCCTCCAGATGGCATCATGCCAAGTCGACCATTACCCAGTGGAAGGCACTCCTCCCATCGCTCAGCAGGTTTGTCATACCAGAGCGTGAGAGGGTTATTATTAGGTTGTTCTGCGATATCCTGAGCACTACATAATATCGGTATTAGAGCAAGTAAAACCAGGATGAATGCTTTGAAGTGTCTCATAATTGGGGTTAGCGTTTATGCCATGAATAACTGTGTCGTCCTAAAAAAGTGTTACAGGATTTGACACAAAAATAATTAAAGTTTTCTAAATGACAACACGGCGCGCCGTGTTGTCATTTTTCGTTCTGTAAGTTGCAATCACTTTCTTGCTTTGGCGGTGCATCTCATCGGGCGTTAACATCCCACACGATAGATGTGGTCGTAGCTTATTATATGTCGCCACACTTTGTGCTACTATACGCTGCTGCGTTCCCAAATCACACTCTAACTCTTCCTCGGCAATCTCGATTATTTTATCGAGTATGCCAGCTTTGTCGGTTGCATCTTCCAACTCTTGTTGCAGAAAGGCGTTTTGGCGCTCTAATAGGCGAACTTTCTGCTCCAATTCTGCAATCTTTTGTTGTGGTCTCTTCATAAAATTTGTAGTAACGGTATTTCCAACCTCAAAGTTACCAAATTTTCTGCGCCATTCAACAATGGTACCGTGACCTTGAATACCATACTTAAGCATTGCTCCAGTGTTAGTAATCGCTCCACTCTCTACTTCTCGGACTACCGCCAACTTAAAACTCATCGGATAGTCGCGTTGTGTACGCTTGATATACAAGCTCTTACTATTTTCTTCCATAGCTTTACTCTCATTTGTGTAA
This sequence comes from Alistipes sp., assembly GCA_017630735.1. Taxonomy (GTDB): domain Bacteria; phylum Bacteroidota; class Bacteroidia; order Bacteroidales; family Rikenellaceae; genus Alistipes. Next base: position 16,730 of record JAGBUS010000107.1, read on the forward strand.
CGCTATTTCAGGACGGGACAAACATGAATAGTAAAAAAGAGGAATTTTCATTCCTCTCTTAAGTGTACTCGGAACCGTAACATTGGTATGGTCGTATAACAAAGTCAAAATTGAACTAATTGCGTGAAAATGTGGTTTATTTGTGTCCTGCCTGAATATTTATGCAAAATATTTGGATTTTTAATATATATGTACATTACAATGTAAATAAAATTGCTTACCTTTGCTGAAACCTTAAAAACTCCAAAACAATAATTATGAAAAATTTTAAGACTATTTTAACCGCCCTTGTTATTATGTTGGGTATGGTTGCTTGTACGGAAGATGCCCCATCTAACGGCAACGAAACAAAGACTCCTGTTATCAAATTCCAATCGGAGACGGTGGAGATTGATTACGATGGTGCAGAGGTATTAGTGGATTACACCATTGAAAACCCTGTAAAGGGAGAAA
>JAGBUS010000108.1 GCA_017630735.1 Alistipes sp.
AAGAACTCTTGTTGAGGAAGTGATTATATATATATTAGAGCAAAGAAATATACTTGTACCAACAAGTGGAAATCTTCTTGAACTATATCGCGAGTGTAAAGTAACTCTGGGGATGATACAAGATAAATCGTGGGATAAACGTATATTGGAAATGTTATCTGGATTAGAAAAGATTGTTAACGCTATATGTGGAATGAGAAATACCAATAGTGATGCTCATGGTGTCGGCTCTGCTAGGATTGAAATTAAAGAAAGAGAGGCTCGACTAATAGTAAACTCATCCATAATATTGTGTGAGTATGTGTTAGATGTATTTGATTCAAAAAAATAAAAACTATGGACACAAACATCGGGGCAAAGGAGCGTGTAACGCAAAATAGATTAATAGGACTTTTTAAGCGAGTGCTGAAGTATACCTATCTTGGTAATTGGGAGTACCGTGAGGGGAATAGCAATATTGAGGAGGGTTTTCTTACGGAATACCTTGCTCGTCGTGGCTATACCGACAAGGAGATTCGTAGTGCGATAGCCAAACTCAAGCAGGCGGCAGGCTCGCTTGGTGGCGGACTTTATAACGCCAATAAGGAGGTCTATACCTTATTGCGCTACGGTGTGAATGTGCAGGCAGAGGTAATTGAAAAGAAGAAGATGGTGCACCTTATTGACTGGGCAAACCCGATGGAGAATGATTTTCAGATTGCCGAGGAGGTAACCATTCAAGGCGCAAGCGACCGCCGCCCCGATTTGGTCGTTTACGTCAATGGTATTGCCCTTGCGGTAATAGAGTTGAAGCGTAGCACAGTGTCAGCACACGAGGGTATTCGTCAGAATATTCGCAATCAGCAAGATGGTTATATCCCTCGATTTTTCACAACCATACAACTTCTATTTGCGGGTAACGATACAGAAGGTTTGTACTATGGAGTAATTAAAACACCCGAGAAGTTTTGGCTTCGTTGGAAAGAGCCGTGTGGCCAGCCTTGTGCGAAATCTCATTTTACCGCTGAAGAGTATTCTAATGAATTAGACCGTAGTGTATTGCAGTTTTTTGAACCAGCGAGATTGTTGGAGTATATTCACGATTTTATTATTTTTGATGGTGGTGTAAAGAAAGCCGCTCGACCTAACCAGTATTTTGCTATAAAGGCAGCACAGCCACGAGTACGCAACAAGCAAAATGGTATAATTTGGCACTCGCAAGGCTCAGGTAAGTCGCTAACAATGGTGTGGTTAGCGCAGTGGATACGCGAGAATGTGGAGGATGCTCGTGTGGTAATTATCACAGACCGTGATGAGTTGGATAAGCAGATAGAGAACGGATTTAAAGATGCAGGTGAGCAGATTAAGCGAGCAACGAGTGGCGATAAGTTAATCGGTATGCTTAACGCAGCCGAACCGTGGCTGATATGTTCTTTGATACACAAGTTTGGCAATAAGAACGATGGTGACACCATTTCGGTAGGAGGTAAAAAGGCTACTAAATCACTCGACCTTTATCTTGAAGAGTTGGCAAAATCGTTGCCTGCTGATTTTAGGGCAAAGGGCAACATCTATGTCTTTATTGATGAGTGTCACCGCACACAGGGCGGTATGCTCCACGAGGCTATGAAGCATATAATGGGCAACGATGTGATGCTCATAGGTTTTACGGGTACACCATTACTTCACACAGATAAAAAGAAATCAATTGAGACATTTGGCTCGTATATTCATAGTTACAAGTTCAACGAGGCGGTTGATGATGGCGTTATTCTTGACTTGCGTTATGAGGCTCGCAATGTAGAGCAGTATCTTGGCAAACGAGAGAAGATAGATGAGTGGTTTGATACCAAGACAAAGGGTTTAAGTTCGGTTGCACGTGCAGCACTTAAAGAGCGTTGGACCAAGATGGAGAAGTTATTTAGCAGTAAGGAGCGCGTTGACCGTATTGTGGCAGATATCTGTCAAGATATGAGCACGAAACGTGCTTTGTTGGGTGGATATGGGAATGCTATGCTCGTAGCTGATAGTATCTATCAGGCGTGTCGTTATTGGGAGGTATTCCAATCGACAGAGCTGAAAGGTCATTGTGCTGTGGTAACAAGTTATGATGCAAGCACCGCATCTGTGAAAGATGAGTATCAGGGCGATGGTGAGACTGAGGATTTAACAAAGTACGAAATCTACCAAAAGATGATAGGCGACTATACTGCTGAGCAGTTTGAGACGTGGGCAAAGCAAGAGTTTATCGACCATCCAGGAGATATGAAACTCCTGATTGTAGTGGATAAGTTGTTGACAGGTTTTGATGCGCCATCTGCTACCTATCTCTATATCGACAAAAAGATGCGTGACCACAACCTCTTCCAAGCCATTTGCCGAGTAAATCGTGTGGATAGTGAAGATAAGGATTATGGTTATATTGTCGATTATCAAGATTTATTCGGAGCTGTTAAAAGTGCTATTGAGGACTATACTAATGGTGCATTTGACGGCTATGATGCAGATGATATCAAGGGATTGCTTACCAATCGCCTTGCTGAGGCTCGAAAAGCGTTGGAGGAAGCGTTGCAAGATGTGCACACAATGTGTGAAGTGATACATCCGCAGACAAGAGAGGCTTATTTTGACTATTTTGTGTATTCTGAGACTACACCGATAGATGAACAGCAAGAGGAGTGCGAGGCAAATGCTAATAAGCGAGAGATATTTTATAAACTTGTTTCGCGTTTAGTGCGTAGATACATCGACCTTGCCAACGAGATGGAGGCTGCTGGATATACAGCAGAAGAAGCAGCTGATATTAAGAAGCAAGTGGATTACTACAATGATATTAAGGATGAAATCAAGCTCAAGAGTGGCGATGCACTTGACTTGAAGTATTATGATCCTGCCATGCGTCAGTTAATAGATAACTATGTTCGTGCAGAGGATAGTGAGAAGTTGGTGGATTTAGTTGATATTTCATTTCTAGATTTGATTGATATAGACAGCGATAAGGCAATTGATTCTCTTCCAAAGAAGATTAAGCAGAATGAACGCTCTGTGGCAGAGGTATTGGCTGCAAATATGCGTAAGATGATTATTAGTGAACGCCCAAATAACCCTGCATACTTTGATAAAATGTCGGAGTTGCTCAACCAACTACTTCAAGAGCAAAAAGATGGTAAACTACAATATAAAGAGCTTATTGGTAAACTTATTGATAAACTTAAAGAGGTGCGTTCGACAGTAAAGGTTAAATACCCAGCATTGATTGATACAAAAGGTAAGCAAGCATTGTATGATAATCTTGGTAACGATGAGGTATTGACACTTAGTGTTCACAAAATAATCAAGGCAAATGCACGAGATGGATTCCGAGATATGGATGGCAGTGGTATGAAAAAGATGAGAGCACTGCGCAGAGCAGTTGAGGGCGTATTGCAAGGCTTTGAGGCAGACAAGATAGATGATATTATGCAAATCATAGTTGCACAAAAAGAGTATTAATGAAGATTATTAACGTATCTGATATATCTGCTGAGGTTGAGTGGAAAGAGATAAAGAATGTGCATCTTACGATTTATCCACCCAATGCTCGTATTCACGTGTCTGCCCCCTTGTTAATGACAGAGGAGGCAGTTAGGCTTTTTTTGATTACTAAAATGTCGTGGATTAAACAGCGTGTGGCGCAAATTCTTGACCAGAATAGACAAACTCCTCGTGAATATGTGTCGGGTGAGAACCACTACTTCAAGGGGCATCGTTATCGTTTAAAAGTTATTCAGCATAATGGGCCAGCGAAAGTTGAGTTAATGGGTAATGAGTTTATTGTGTTGTATGCTCGCAACGGAGTAACGGATGAGCGAAAAGCTGAAATAATGAGAGAATGGTATCGTGCTGAATTTAAGGCTATATTACCACCTCTAATTACAAAATGGGAAGAGATACTTGGGGTTAATGTTAATAAGTGGGAAGTAAAGCAAATGAAAACTTTGTGGGGAAGTTGCAATCATCGTACTCATAATATTATTTTTAATTTGGAGTTGATAAAGAAACCTTTACACTGCATCGAATATATTGTTGTACATGAACTACTACATATAAAAGTGCGACTTCATAATGAAGAATATACAGCGTTATTAAATCGATATTTCCCAAATTGGAGACTGCTAAAAGAAGAATTGAATGAGTTTATAGTATAAAATTATGACCGAAACTAACCGCATAGAATATAAAAGAGAATTGACCTCGGAGCTTGATATTGAGAAGGAGGTTGTGGCGTTCCTTAACTATAAGGAGGGTGGGTACATCTATATCGGTATTGATAAAGATGGATCAA
>JAGBUS010000109.1 GCA_017630735.1 Alistipes sp.
ACCTGTATCCTGACATGTAGGAAGCTCGCCCTCGGCAGCCACACACTGGTTCATAAGCATTGTGTATGCCACGAACTTGTCATTATCGGTAGCCTCTGGATCCTCAAGGATATTTGCAAGCTTCTGTAGGTGTGATGCGCGCAAGTAGAAAGATACATCAGCGTATGCCTCCTTAGCCAAAAGCTCAAGACCCTTTGGGTCAACCTTCAAAATCTTGCGACCGTCGCACTCAACGACCTTTACATAATTCTTCGTAAGAAGGCGGTACTCAGTCTTATCCTGCTGGATAGGAAATGGTTCCTGATAGATAAATTCAGCCATAGTTTTAATCTTTTAGTATTTTTGGATTTATAATGTCTTAATAAAGTCTACGATGCCGAAGATGAAGACCACCGACACCAACACAGGGCATACATAGCGAAGCAAGAAGCGGATAACAGGATATGTAGCCTTATCCACACCGCCCTCTGCCGTAAGCTCCTTGCGCATATCCTCCTTCTTCCATATCCAGCCAACAAACACCGCTGTAAGGATGCCAAGCAATGGCAACATAACAATAGATGTGAAGTTGTCCAAGAGCGAGAAGATGTTCATACCGCCAATGGTGAAGCCACTCCAGTCGCCCAACGACAACGATGCAGCTGTAGCAAGCACAAGAGCGATGATAGTAACAACCCAAGCACCCTTGCGGCGTGACATACCACGCTTCTCAACAAAATATGAGGTCACAGCCTCGTGCATAGAGATTGTTGAAGATAGGGCTGCAAGACCCAACAAAAGGAAGAAGAGCGTAGACCACACGCCACCCATAGGCATTGTAGAGAAGACCTTAGGCATAGCCACAAACGCCAACTGAGGGCCACTCTCGTTCTCAACACCTGCCGAGAAGATAATCACCGCAGCCATAAGAGCCACGATAGTGTCGAGCGATACCACGCTAATTGCCGTACCTGCAATCTTGGTTCCATCCTTGAAGTATGAGCCATAGATAAGCATAGCACCCATACCGATAGAGAGGGTGAAGAATGCCTGTCCCATAGCCGCAAGGAAGGACTTACCTGTAACCATCGAGAAGTCTGGAGTAAAGACATTTGCCAAAGCCTCACGACCTGCTGGCATCCACAATGAGTAGATAGCAAGAGCGATAAGGATAGCAAAGAGCAGCGGCATCATAATTTTTGATGCCTTCTCGATACCTCCCTGCACACCACCTGTGATGATAAAGTGGTTAGCAAAGATGAAGAGGTAGGCAAAGATAAGTGGCATCCAGGTACCTGTAGTGAAGTTGTGGAAGAAGCCTCCAAAGTCGCTACCTATAGCATCTGTTGCCGAGGCAATGGTGTAGTTTAGTGTCCAACCCGCGATAACGAAGTAGTAGCCCATAATGAGGGTTACGGATATTAGACCCATAGCACCAAGCCAGCCCCAGCCTCGCTTAATCGTTGCGAAGGCATCTATAGGGTTCTTCTTGGTGTTGTGTCCCACAGCAAACTCCGCAATAAGGAGCGGAAGACCAAGGAAGAGGATACATCCCAAGTAGATAAGGATGAAAGCTCCACCACCATTCTCCGAGGTGATATAGGGGAAACGCCAGATATTACCAAGACCTATAGCCGAGCCAGCAGCAGCAAGAATAGCCGCCAACTTACCACCAAAGCCACCTCTATTTTCTGTATTAGCCATAAATTTTCTATCCAATTAAAGTTACACTCACCTTGTCAATCTTTCCACCAAGTGGAGGCGCGATTTTCGCCACAGTACACTCCACCTCAACAATCTGTGGAAACGCACTCTTTACTGCCTCGATAACATTCGTTGCCGCTGCCTCTATGGTGCGCTGTGTGCGCTGCATCGTGCGCTCCACAATCTCAAAGACGGTGAGATAGTTTACTGCCTGAGTCACATCATCCGTCTTGGGCAGGTCACCCAAAGGTGTGCGTATCGCCAAGTCAACACGAAAGCGATTACCTACCTGTTGTTCAAGGTCGTAGCAACCATGAAAGGCTCGGACATAGATGCCGTCAAGGCGTATGGTATATAACTTCTCCACTACTCAACAGTGATTAGGAAGTAGTTCTTCTTACCCTTCTGCGCAAGGAGGTACTTACCAGCGATAAGGTCAGCCTCAGTAACCTCACGCATAGGATCCGCAACCTTCTCCTTGTTTAGCTGCACGCCACCGCCCTGCACCATCTTACGGCACTCGCCCTTAGATGGGAAGACCTTGCAAATCTCAGCCACTACATCTACGAATGGCTTACCAAGATCCTCACGCGACATTGTGAACTGAGGTACACCCTCAAATACCTGCAAAAGTGTCGCCTCATCCAACGAGCGCAACGCCTCAGAGGTAGCGTTACCAAAGAGAATGTTTGATGCTGCCTGAGCCTTCTCCAACTCCTCCTTAGAGTGAATCATCGTTGTAATCTCCTCAGCAAGACGCTTCTGCAACACGCGCAAATGTGGAGCCTCATCATGCTCAGCAATAAGAGCCTCGATAGTCTCGCGGTCAAGGAGGGTAAATATCTTGATGTAACGCTTAGCATCGTCATCGCTCACATTCAACCAGAACTGATAGAACTTATATGGCGATGTGTAACGAGCATCGAGCCATACATTACCACTCTCGGTCTTACCAAACTTAGTACCATCTGCCTTGGTGATAAGTGGGCAGGTGATAGCGAAGGCCTCAGCCTCAGAGCCGAGCTTACGGCGGATAAGCTCTGTACCTGTGGTGATATTACCCCACTGGTCAGCACCACCGAGCTGCACCTTGCAGTTATACTCGTTGTAGAGATGTAGGAAGTCGTAGCCCTGAAGTAGCTGGTAGGTAAACTCAGTAAATGACATACCATCACCCTCGCCATTGAAACGCTTCTTTACAGAGTCCTTAGCCATCATATAGTTTACGGTGATGCACTTACCAATCTCGCGCGCGAAGTCGAGGAATGAGAACTCCTTCATCCAGTCGTAGTTGTTCACCAAGATAGCGTGGTTGTCGGCTGTAGAGTCGAAGTCGATGAGCTTCGCAAGCTGTGCCTTGATAGCCTCCTGGTTGTGGCGTAGTGTTGCCTCGTCGAGGAGGTTACGCTCCTGCGACTTACCTGATGGGTCGCCAATCATACCTGTAGCACCTCCGATAAGGGCAATAGGGCGGTGTCCGCACATCTGGAAGTGCTTCAAAATCATAACACCCACCAAGTGACCGATATGTAGTGAGTCGGCTGTCGGGTCGATACCCAAGTATGCAGATGTCATTTCCTTCTGCAACTGCTCCTTAGCACCTGGCATAATGGTATGTATCATACCGCGCCACTCCAATTCTTCAATAAAATCCTTAATCATTGTTATACGTTTTTTTATGTTTTAATCTTATCTAATTTCGTTTGTTATTCTGCATCGAGACCCAACACCTCAAGCATCTCCGATAGACGCTCGTTGCGCGCGAGAAGATGCTGTAGTCTATCCTCAAGGGTGATAGGTCGCGCCACCTTAATCTGCTCGTTTACGATAACCTCCAAGTCGATATATCCCTTTGCGCCACTGAGCTTGCTAAAGAGCTTCTGGAGGTCGCTCTTTTGTTGCATAATCTCCGCAAAGAGCTCCTGTGACTGCACCTCAATCTTCACAACATTACCCTCGACGGTCATGCTCTCCTCGAAGCGTGAGCCTATACGTGGGCGGTGCTGCAAGAGATACTCAACAATCTTGTCGCGGGCAAGCGTTAGTCGCTCCTCGCACTGAGGGTCTATCTCTATTCCGCCATTAGCCTCACCCTTTTCGCTCTGCTCCTCTGCGCTTTTAGCATTTATTGGACCATCGCTGTTGAGCATGTTGGTGAGCGATATTCTCTTTGTCTGTGTGCGTAGTGTTGTTGCGGGACGTCGCTGCTCGGTCTGCTTCTTTACCTCTGTTGCCTCCGTTGCGGGTGCTGGCGTGCTTGCCACGCTTGGCGCAGGTGTCGCAATCTTAACCTCGCTCTGTGGCGTAGTCTCAACTCTTGGTGCGACAACCTCACGTTGCACCTGCTCCTCCACCTTTGGTGCTACAGTAGGCGTTGTTGCCTGCTGCGGTGTAGGCTGCACAAAGTCGGGGAGTGAGAACGAGGTGTCGAAGCACTCAAATCCTACATCCTCATTTTTTTTTTGGCTGAGACCTGCAATTTTCATAAGTCCCAGCTCTACGAGAAGTCGTTGATTTGATGATTGGCGTATCTTGCCGTCAGCCTCCGTGAGGAGTGATATAGCTCCAAAGAGGAATGCCTCGTCGCATTTTGTTGCTTGTGCCTTGTATCGCTCTACTAACGTGCCTGTGAACTCCACCAACGATATTGCAGGACCCTTAGCCATAAGCAGGTCGCGCATGTGGGCATTGAGACCAGAGATAAACACCTGTGGTGAGAAGCCTCGCGACAATACCTCGTCGAAACGAATAAGGGTATCTATGTAATTGCCCGAAAGAAGTAGCTCCGTAACCGAGAAGTAGGTGTCGTAGTCGAGGACATTAAGCGTTGCTGCCACATCCTTGTAGTTTAGCGTGTTGCCACAGAACGACACCGCTTTGTCGAACATCGAGAGTGCATCGCGCATACCGCCATCAGCCTTGTGTGCTATGAGGTTAAGTGCCTCGTCATCGGCGGTAACACCCTCCTTGTTAGCGATATATCGTAGATACTCCACGCCATCCTCAACCTTTATGCGGTTGAAGTCATATATCTGGCAACGCGACAAGATAGTAGGGATAATCTTGTGCTTCTCGGTGGTTGCAAGGATAAAGATAGCATGCGTAGGTGGCTCCTCCAAGGTCTTAAGGAAGGCATTGAAGGCAGCAGGTGACAGCATGTGTACCTCGTCGATAACGAATACCGAATAGCGTCCCTGCTGTGGTATGATGCGTACCTGCTCAATGAGGTTACGAATGTCGTCTACCGAGTTGTTCGATGCAGCATCCAACTCATGGACGTTGAGCGAACGACCCTCATTAAACGAGCGGCATGACTCACATTCGTTACACGCCTCGCCACCCTGAGAGTTGAGGCAGTTGATAGACTTGGCGAAGATACGTGCGCAGGTGGTCTTACCCACACCACGCGGACCACAGAAGAGATAGGCGTGAGCCAACTGACCACGCTCTATGGCATTCTTAAGTGTTGATGTAATATGTCGTTGTCCCACAACCGATGCGAAGGTTGCAGGGCGATACTTACGTGCTGATACTACAAAATTCTCCATAACTCGACAAAGATAGTAAAATTTTTCGTCTTGCGTATGCGCGTGCGATGAAAATTCGGGGTACAGTATGAATTTTCGTAATAATGCGCTATCTTTGTAGGCGTAAAAATAGATGACTGTTATGAGAAAATTAGTATCAATATTGCTCTTTTTTGCTACTTTGTGTAGCGTCGCTAACGTCTCGGCACAGGAGGGTGCGGAGCGCGGTTTCAACCTTATCGTTGTGGGTGACCCACAGCCCCAGACCGAGGCGCAAATGGAGAGCCTTGAGCGTGAGATAATCCCTCAAATAGGCGATATCGTCGCGGAGTATCGTGCTGAGTCAGAGTTGCCTATAGCAATCCTCCTTACGGGCGATGTGGTGTGGGATACGATGAAGTTTCTGCCACGTGTGAAGCGCGCCTTCGAGAGCCTTGGAGTGCCTGTATATGCCGTTATCGGCAACCACGATCACAACCGCAAGCATAGTCGTAATCAGAAGCGTGCAGTGGAGGAGTTTGAGGCGGCGTTTGGCGTTAGAAATCAGTGGTTTGAGTTGGGCGAGACACTCTTCCTTACTTTCGATAATATCGAATTTAGACCAAATAAAACCTACGGTGAGGGCATAGATGCGGAGCAGTTGGTGTGGATGAGCGAGGTGCTGGAGGGTATGCCTAAGGATAGGCGTATTGTGGCGTGTATGCACGCCTTGGCGACAAAGCGCGCACCACAGGGTAATAGTGTAAAGCCATACGCAAAGCCTATAGTTGCTATGGCTGGAGAGCGTGAGTTGCACTTCATTACGGGTCATCACCACAACCATGGAACGTATGACCTTGCGCCAAATGTCATAGAGCACAACGTGGCACAGGTGAGTGGCAATTTGTGGTTTGCACCGATATGTTCGGATGGCACACCTCGCGGTGTCTTCTGCATCGAGGAGCGCGATAACGTGTGGCGTTGGCACCACCGACTACTTGGCAAGAGTGCCGATGATGTGCTTATGGCGTGGCAGGAGGGTGTTGTGAAGGATAATGAGGAGTATGTCGTTGTTAAGGCTATCGGCTGGGATAGCGCGTGGAGCGTGGTGTGGTACGAGAATGGCGAGGCGCGAGGTGCTATGGAGCAGATATCGATTCTCGATCCTGACTACCTCTATTATGTTGATAATGAGGCGCAGTATAAGAAGAAGTTCATGTATCGTCTGCGTAAGTCGGCACATCCCCACAGCCACTACTTCCGCCTAAAGCGCACCAATCCCTATAGTGAGGTGCGTATAGTTGCAACCGACCGTTTTGGGCGTGAGTATGAGACTGTATTATAACAAAATTGGGTCATTTCAAAGTGAAGTGACCCAATTTCGTTATTTTGTGTAGTTCTCGGTTTGCCCATAAATAAAATTCTCTGCATCGTCCTTGAGATTAAACGTTGCTGCGAGCTCTCCGTTGCTATCCTGCTTTACGCTCAGTTCGCCACTTACGATAGGGGCATAGGATATGGCGTTGTTGCTGTCGTCGGTGCGGTAGTACCACGACCATGTGTCGCCATCGCCTGAGATATATCCCGGAAGTGCGAGATAATCCTGGTAGAGGTTGCTCCATACGATGTAGTCGCCTGCAGGTGTCTCAGCATCGAGTGGCGTGAGAAGCTCGAAGATTATCATCTCGTTGCTCTCATCTCTTAGGATATACAACCACCACAACTTCTTGCCTACGACATAGTAGTCTCCGAGCTCTGTAGCCTGCGCATAGCAATTGTTGATGAAGACGTCGCCACTGAGGTTCGACAGCGTCTCGTCGCTGTAATTGTTGCCAAAGATGTTGTAGTTGTCTACTTTACGATTGTGGCATTGATATTGATGGGTGTTGCCCGAAGAGTCGGTAATGATTGCAGATATGCCATTGATATTGACCTCGACATCGCACGATGTGAGGCTAATCTTCTCCTTATTCCTATAGAGATAGGAGTACTGACTACTCAGCGTTCCAGAAGCCTTGCTGTTTGTAGTGTCTAAGGTGTAGGTGCCCTGCGGAACAAAAAACTTCTTGTTGTACTCCTCCGATGGCTCTGAGGCGTAGAGGTCGAGGAAGAGATATTCATATTTTTCGTAATGGAAGAAGTCGCCAGTAGCAACATCCAAGCACTCCTTTCTGTTCGACAGCACGATGAAGTAGTTATACGCGCCATCCGTCTCGCCATAGTATATTCCTGAGAGGAACGATAGATAGGTGTAGTTATCCTCAGGCTGTGGCGGTGTAGGCGTATGTCTATTGCACGCGCCGAGTGTCACGATGCAGAGTATGAGTAGAGAGAGAAAGCGTTTCATATTTGTAGTCATTAAAATAGTTACACAAATGTACGAAACAATTTTCAATAAGCAATGATTGTTGCCTAAAGTTGTGTGATATGTTGAGTTACAGCGAGCGTGGCAAAGGATATGCGAGCATCGGGAACACTCTCGATAATGGCATGCAGACAGGCGTAGAGCGTAGCTCCTGAGGTCATGACATCATCCACAACGAGGATATGCTTACCTCGCAGTTTTTCGGGCTTCGTAACGCGAAACAGATCGTCCAAACCTACCCAACGCTCCTCTCTCTTGCGGCGTGCCTGCGAGGGGTTGTTGCGTGTGCGACGTATGGCATGACTTTCGACCTTAATGCCCATCTCCTTTGCTATGCCATCGGCAATGTAGCGCGACTGGTTATAGCCACGCATGATGCTCTTTATCGGGTGGAGTGGTAGTGGTATGATGATGTCAACATCGTCGTATAGCGACGTGCTTTTAAGCTCTGCGCCATACCATCTACCGAGGTTATAGGCTATTTGCCATGTGCCACCATACTTGAAGCGGTGAACAAGGCTGCGCCATAGTGAGTTACCCTTATAGAAGAAAAACGAGGAGCCCTGCGTTATGGGAAGTAGTCCATCGAAGCACTCCTTGGAGGGGTTATCCTCCCTGAGCCAATAGTTTGTGGTGGGGATATTTACTCGACAGCGTGGGCATATATTGTGCATGGCGTGTGTCACATGACAACCACACACCATACAACACTCTGGAAATATCAGCGAGCGAGTGTCGTAGTATATCTCGGCTATGTCACTATGCATCGACATCAATAGTTATTTTTACACCCTTGAACTCCTCCTTTGCGCTGTGGTCAGCCATCGCCTCCCTCATCATCTTGCGCGCCCTCTGCATCGAGGCTCCCGACTCTATCTTTATCATTATCTCTGCGCGGTGCTCGCCACGGAGCATTTCGAGTGCCGAGGATACAGGTCCCATCACGCGCGAGCCAAACTTTTTACGCATAAGCGTGGCGAAGTGGTGCGCCGCGTGGCGCAGTAGCTCATAGTCGGCATGACGTAGCATGATGCGTATGAGGTGTGAGTAGGGGGGATAGCCAAAGGCTCTGCGCTCCTCCAGCTCCTTGTGTGCCATGGCGTGGTAGTCGCCTGTAGCAACGTATGTTATAACGGGGTGCTTAGGTTGCGATGTCTGAATCACTACACGTCCTCTGTCGTTGTGGCGTCCTGCGCGTCCTGCCACCTGCATCATTAGCTGAAAGGCTCGCTCCGAAGCCCTGAAATCGGGCACTGAGAAGAGGTTATCGGCATTGAGAATACCCACCGTAGATACACCCTTGAAGTCGAAGCCCTTGGTGATAATCTGCGTACCTACGAGGATGTCGGTCTCTCCTGCCTCGAAGTTGTGTACTATCTGCTTGAATGCTCGCTCCGATGTTGAGGTGTCGCTATCGAGCCTATCTACGCGCGCTTCGGGATATAGGCGTGCTATCTCCTCTACCGCCTTCTCCGTGCCGAAGCCCATGAGTGCCATATCCTGAATATCGCAATTCGGACATACCGAGGGCGTAGGCATGGTATATCCGCAGTAGTGACACTCCATGCGCGAGGATGCCTTATGCTGGGTAAGGGTCACGTTGCAATGTGGACAGCGTGGTGAGTAGCCACAGGTGCGACATTGTATGTATGGGGAGTAACCACGACGATTTTGAAAGAGCATAACCTGCTCCTTAGCGGCTAAGGTGCGCGATATGTCGTTTAGAAGGTCGAAGTTGAAGTGTGTCTTACGCTCGCCACGCTTCACGGCACGTATCGTGTCGGATACCACAACCTCTGGTAGCACACCCTCGCCCCAACGCTCCGTAAGCTCCACGTAGGCATACTTCTCGGCAAGGCTATTCATGTAGCTCTCCAAGGATGGGGTAGCACTGCCCAGCACCACATTGGCACCATAGATGCGTCCCATGACTACGGCACAGTCGCGCGCATTATAGCGTGGCGCGAGGTCGCTCTGCTTATAGTTGCCGTCATGCTCCTCGTCGACGATGATAAGACCTAAGTTCTTCGCAGGAAGGAATATTGCCGAGCGCACACCAACAATCAGCTCACCACCACTGCTTGATGCAAGGCGTAGGAATGTCTGTCCACGACGGAGTGCGGTGAGACGCGAGTGGTAGGTTGTGGTGCGACCATCGAAGATATGCTCCAGACGCTCTACAAGCTGCGAGGTGATGACAATCTCAGGCACGAGCATCAGAACATCACGCCCCTGGGCGAGTGTCTCGGCGATAAGGTGTATGTATATCTCTGTTTTTCCTGAGCCTGTGACGCCATGGAGTAGTGTCACCTTCTCATTTTCGTGCGCCTCACGTATCTTGTTGAGGGCTATGTTCTGTGCCTCGGAGAGTGTGGGCGTTAGGAACTCGGAGCTACTCTCCACGCGCTGTACTACGCGCTCCTCGGTGCGTATAAGCGACTTCTTGCGAAGTGTTATGAGGTCGTCGTTGTCGATGCTAAGCAGTCGGCGTGGCACGAAGCCATCCTCCGCATTACGCTCCATGGCGAGTGCGGCTATGGTGTCGAGATTTTCGCAACGGCGGGGTGCGCGACGTGAGTGCTTAGCGACATATTCTGCGAGTGCCTCCTCTGTGCGTAGCTCATTGGTAAGTGCGATATATCGCTCTGTGGGTGGCTCTATGCTACGTTCATCGAGGTCCGAAAGAGATGTTGCCGAGGGCTTAGCAAGCGATGGCAGTGCCACGCGCATAACCTCGCCTAAGGTACACATATAGTACTCCGCAATCCACTCCCACAACCTCTGCATTGCAGGGGTGATAAGGGGTGTGCTATATAGCTTTTTGAGGATAGGTTTCAGGCGGGGATAGTCGGGCTTCTCCTCGGTGATACTCCACACTATACCCGTATAAAAACGACTGCTGCCAAATTGCACCACCACAGCATCGCCTACCTGCGCTCCCAACCCTTCATTTAACGAGAAGGTATACATTGGTTGCGCCAATGGTAGAACTACCTGTGCGTACAACATCGCAGCAGTCGTTTAATATGTTATAATATACTCTATTATAATTTGTTCAAAGCATCAAAACCCTGACCATAAACACCCATAACTGAGCCAACAGTGAGGAATGCCTCAGGATCCTGCTCACGAACGAGCTTAAGGATTGTAGATGTATCGCGCTTGCGGCATACAACCATAACAGCCTTTGATGGAACCTTAGAGTATGAGCCCATAGCGTCGATGAGTGTAGCACCGCGGTTAGCCTTGGTCATAATCATCTGAGCCATGCCCTCGTAGTCCTTACAGAAGATCATAATCTGGTTAGACTGCTGGTTACCTGACTGTACCAAGTCAACAGTGTAGCCAATAACTGCAATCATCATGAAACCGTAGACCATACGTGCGAATGCCTCTGGCGCGAGTGGCATGATGTTCATAACCTCGATTGCACCTGCATCGTTAGCCATCTGAACAGTAGTTGTGAGGAATACTGATGAGATAAGGATACCGCAGTCAGTCATAAGCAATACCTTACCGTAGCTAACAGTACGGAACTTATTGATGATCATAGCAACGATATCGGTACCACCTGTAGAACCGCCCTGCATGAACGATACTGCGATACCAACACCACAAGATGCAGCACCCATAGCTACCAACAAGAGTCGCCATGCGTCAACACCCTTCAACATGTTAACCATCAAGGCTGGGTCAAGGAACTCTACAAGGTTGAACATCACAGACATCATAAGGATGCAGTAGAGAGTCTTGATACCGAACTTCCAACCTACGATCATTACACCGAGGATAAGAAGAATACAGTTGATGATGAAGATAAGGTTACCAATGGTCAAGAAACCACCAGAGAGCGACTCAGGAAGAATGGCGTTGATAAGTGTAGCCAAACCTGCTGCACCACCACCCATACCACCTGCTGGCAATACGCACATCTGCCAACCAAAGGCGTAGCAGAACATACCAAAGGTCATCAAGATATACTCCTTGATACCGATAAGAATGTCACGAGAAGAAATTTTTACACCCATGTCAATTTATTTTTACAAAAGTTCAGGTAAATAATTATCACTCCAAATTTGCGACAAATGTACAAACTTTCCACCGAAATGAGCAAAAAATCGCAAATATTTTATAGGGTAATGTGCAAGAGACTAATTTTCAACCCCTTGCACATAGTCAACTTTTAGAACTTAACCTCGTACCACACGCTCTTTTCTGCGCCCATGATAAACTTCAATGTGCCACCTGCGATAACCTCGTCGTGGGTAATGTAGCAACGGTCGAGAGCTACGCCATTAAGCTCCACGCTCTGAACATAGCGATTCTCCTCGCTGTAGCCCTCGCGGAGGATGGTGAAGACGCCACCCTGCACGTCGATCTCTGCCTTGTCGACCATAGGCACGCCCAAGACGTATGTGCCTGCAGCAGGCTCTACAGGGTAGAAGCCGAGAGTAGTCATAATATACCATGCCGACATCTGACCTACATCCTCGTTGCCCGAAAGACCGTCAACATCTGTTGAGTACATTGTCTCCATAACCTCGTAGAGGCGGTCTGCGCCCTTCCATGGCTGACCAAGCATAGTGTAGAAGTAGATGATATGGTGGCTTGGCTCGTTGCCATGAACATACTGACCGATAAGTCCTGAGATATCTGGCGTTACATCCTCGCCCTCCATCTTCTCATCTGCGGTGAATAGTCCGTCGAGCTTCTCGATTGTCTGCTCCACACCACCGAAGCACTCTACCAACTTGTCGAGGTCCTGTGGCACCAACCACAAATACTGCCATGCGTTACCCTCACAGTACTCATTCGCGATGCGTGATGCGTTGTAAGGATTAAAGTCCTCGCGCCACTCGCCTGTAGATGACTTACCACGTGGATAGCCGACAGTAGGGTCGAAGTAGTTTAACCATGAGTGGCTACGGTTCTCAAGGTATGCCGCCTCCTCCTTGCCGAGCATATTAGCTACCTCATAGGCAGCAGCATCTGCAATAGCAAACTCCATATCGTGTGCGATAGACTCACCCTGAAGGTCGTTAGGCATAAAGCCATACTGCTTGCGGTAGCGACCACCGCGAATGTCGTGCATAGCCGAGCCGTAGATAGCCTCCCATGCGCGCTCAGCGTCGATACCATCGATGCGCTTTGTTACGGCATCCGACACGGCGATGATACCTGGAGAGCCGACCATACAACCGTTATCCCAACCCCACAAGTGCCAGATAGGCAAGAAGCCCTGCTCGAAGTAGATGTTAATCATGGTGTTGATAACATCGTCCATGCGCTCAGGATGTGTGATGGTCATAAGAGGCAACTTAGCACGATAGGTATCCCACAACGAGAATGTTGTGTAGGTGTCGTGACCAGGGTTTGCGTGAATCTCGTTGTCAGCACCGCGATATGTGCCGTCAACATCCGAGAAGAGCGATGGCGCAACATACATGTGGTAGATGCCTGTGTAGAATATCTTGTTCTGCTCCTCCGAAGCACCGTAGATACGTATCTTGCGTAGCTCGTTCTGCCACTTTGCAAGTGTCTCCATGCGTACGGTGTCGAAATCCTTATCTGCTACCTCGGTGTTGTAGTTTAGCTCAGCACCCTCAGGTGATGTAGATGATAGAGCCACCTTAACGCCAATCTGCTCACCCTCCACGGTCTTGAAGTGGATGCGGTAGTAGAAGCCATACTCGCCGATAGGCTCAAACTTGTCAAATGGCTTCGAGAACTCGATAACGAAGTATACCTTCTGGTTGTTTGACCAGCCCCAGCTGTGACGGCGACCTACAATGCGTGTGTCGCTAATAGCCTCGGCATACAAATCCTCTGGACGGTCGAAGCAACCTCCATGTACAAGGTCGAGGATGATGGCAGCCTCGTCGCTGGCAGGGAAGGTGTAGCGGTGGAGTGCGCCACGCTCCGTAGCGGTCATCTCAGCGAGGATGTTGTAGCGTGTAAGAGGCACAGCATAATAACCAGGCTCTACAACCTCCTGCGAGCGGTCAGCCTCCGACCAGAAGCCTGTGGTGTAGTCACCCAAGCGACCACGACCATACTCCACCTCGCCCGTAACAGGCATAAGCGTAACGTCGAACAAGTCACCACAACCAGTACCCGATAGGTGGGTGTGTGAGAAGCCGATAACCGAGTTCTCCGAGTCGTGGTATCCTGAGCACCAGTCCCACTCCTGGGTGATGCTTGTAGGACCTACCTGTGTCATACCGAATGGTGCGTTGGCACCCACGAATACGTGACCGTGACCGCCAGAGCCAATCTTAGGGTCTACCATTGCGGTGTAGTCGGTCTCTGGTGCTGCGCAGCCAAACATCATTGCTGCGGCTGCAAACAAAGAGAGTAGTTTGATTTTTTTCATATAATTTGAGTTTTAGTTTCTGTTCTTACGCTTGATATTCAGGTGCTTAGCCTTTGTGAGTTCATCATGCGAGATGCGATACTTGTTGATATTTTTGCCACCGAGCGCGATGCCCTCGATGTAGTCGCCCTCACCCTCCGAGGTGATGCTTAGAGTACCATATTGTGTATCTATCTCGATGCGGTCGAAGCGTGGTGTGGTGATGGTGTAGTATGGCTCACCAGGACAGTCGGGGTATATGCCGAGCATAGAGAATACCGCCCATGCCGACATTGTGCCGGTGTCGTCGTTGCCTGGCAGACCATCAGGTGAGGTAGAGTAGTTCTCCGCGAGTAGCTGCTTCACAAGGTGCTGTGTGCGCCACTCCTCGCCCTTGATGCGTGCGAAGAGATAAGGGTAGGCGATATCTGGCTCGTTGGTAGGGTCGTAGTGTCCCTCCTCGAATATCATCCATAGCTTATCTGTGAACGCCTTTTTGCCACCCATATATTTCATAAGTCCCTCGATGTCGTGAGGCACGAAGAAGGTGTAGTTCCACGCGCTACCCTCATGGAAGCCTATGGTGTTTGAGAAGTTAGCACCCGCCGTAGGGTCGAACTCACCGACATACTTACCATCCTCGCCAATAGGGCGCATAGCACCATCAGCCTTTGAGTAGTAGTGCTTCCATCCTGCTGCGCGACGATTGAGCTCCTCGGCAAATGCCTCATCGCCCATCTCGCGGGCAAAGAGTGCGAGGGCGTGGTCGGCAACGTAGTATTCCAAGGCGTGTGACACGGAGTTATCGCCCGACATATCCTGTGCGAAGATGCCCACAGGGATATATCCTCGCTCGATGTATGGGTCTATGTCACGACGTATAGGGTTGTCCTTGCCCTCGGTTGTTGCTGAGCGTTTCATAGCTTCGTATGCTCTCTTAATGTCGAAGTCACGAAGTCCCTTGAGGTAGCTATCCACGATAACAGGTATCGCAGGATCACCCTCCATAGTATATGTCTCTCTGCCGTAAAGCTCCCAGCGTGGTAGCCATCCCCACTCCTCGGACATAGCCACCATAGAGCGCACCATATCTATCTGCACCTCAGGGTATACGAGGGTTAGCAGTTGGTGAAGATTGCGGTAGGTGTCCCACAACGAGAATACGGTGTAGCGGTTGTAGTCTGTCGCCACGCCTGTCGCGCCACTCTCCATCGCTGGGTACTCGCCATTTACGTCGCTAAGGAGGTTGGGGTGCAAGAGTGCGTGGTATAGCGCGGTGTAGAAGATTGTCTTGTCCTCCTCCGTGCCACCCTCAACACGTATACGTCCGAGAGTATCGTTCCAAGTGGTGTGTGCATTGTTGCGCACCTCGTCGAAGGTGCGGCTGCTCACCTCTGCTTCGAGGTTGCGGCGTGCATTTTCGATAGAGGTATACGAGATACCCACCTTTACCTCTACCTCTGTGCCTGGTGCTACCTCGCCCAACGAGAAGAAGAAGCCGATGTCGTTACCCATCATCTCGCGTGCGTAGTTTTTGTAGAGTTTGTATTCACCGCTGTCGCCTGACCATGCAGCCTCCACGCCTGTCATTTCGGGCTGTAGTTTCCAGTAGCCTGTCTCCTTTGCAGGGTGCGAGATACGTGCCACGAAGTATACAGGGAATACGGCTTGATTGGTGTAGCAGAATGTGCCCAAGAGGCGCATACCCTCCACCTCGGTGTTGCTCACGCGGCGAAGCATCGCTCCCGACTCGTTTGAAAGCGCAGTGCCAAGGTCTACAATAATATTAGCCTCTCCGCCATTCTTGAATGTATATCGCTCGATAGATGCGCGCTCCGTTGCTGTAGCCTCGGCGCGTATGGCGAAGTTGTCGTATGTTGTGGCGTAGTAGCCCGGTGTGGCAACCTCGTCGGTGTATGTAGAGCCGTGGTCGTAGCGGTCGGGCATAACATCGCCTGTGGTAGCCATAGTGATTATCGCGCCCATCTCAGGACATCCCACACCACTGAGGGCATTGTGTGCAAAGCCGACAGAATACTTATTGCGGATGTCGTAAGGGGCACTCCACCAGCGGTTATCCTTGTCGTAGCGGTTAAGCTCCGAGCCAGTTACGTTGAAAGGCACAACAGCCATCATACCGTGAGGTACGACGGCTCCGGGGTGTGTCACCGAGTAGTCGGCAGTACCGATAAATGGATCGACATATTGGGTGTTATCGCTCTGTGCGTGCGCCTTGATGCACACGCTTGCAATAAGGAACAATATTAGTGTTAGTTTGCGGAGCATAGTTACTTCTTATTTTTTGGTGTTATCTTATAGACATAGCCTCCACCAGCTGCCATAACTCTTCCCTTTAAAGTCTCTCTTAGCGCCTTAACATCGTACGAGGGTATTACGATATGTTCGTAGTCGGTGCCATCAACCGAAGTGTTGTCGCCATCCATCCACACCTCGATAGACTCTACCTCCCAGTCAAAGTCGGTAGGCAGAATCAAAGGTATAGGGCGTGGGGTATTGCCGTTGAGACCTGCTATATACTCAGATTTATCATTGGCTGTGGCTGTAACAATAACATACTCGCCAATCTCTCCATCACGGACTTCTTTGGCTCTCCATACCGTAGGAATCTCGGCAAGGAACTTGGTGTACTCAGGCTCTTTCTCGTATGCAGTAGGGGAGTCGCAGAGCATCGCAAGAGGCTGGTTATAGACCACATACATAGCCAACTGATGACAGCGTGTGCCCTGACTCATGGGGCGTGAGTAGTTAGGCTCGTAGGTGTCGCGCGGTGCGTTGCGCATAGCACCTGGGGTGTAGTCCATAGGTCCTGCCACGGCACGGATAAAGGGTATCGTAACGTCGTAGGTTATCTGGTCGTGCTCTCTGCCGAGCCACTTCATAGTCTCAAGACCGTGAACACCCTCAAAATTGATGGCGTTAGGGTAGGTGCGCTGCAATCCCGTAGGCTTATAAACACCGTGATAATCAACGAGCATATGGTATTTTGCCGCTATCTCCGCCAAGTCGTAGACAAAGCGCACCATCTCCTGGTCGTCGCGGTCGAGGAAGTCAACCTTCCAACCCTTTACGCCCATCTCGGAGTAGTGCTTACACAGACCCTCTATATCTCTCTGCAGTGCCCAGTAGCCAGCCCAGAGGATGATGCCCACATTGCGCTCCTTACCGTAGTCAACCAACTCCTTAATGTTTATTTCTGGCACGACATTCATTAGGTCTGCCTCGCTCTTTACTGCCCAGCCCTCGTCGAGGATAACATACTCGATGCCGTAGCGCGATGCGAAGTCGATATAATATTTATATGTGTCATTGTTAATGCCCACTTTGAAGTCTACGCCCTCCAAGCCCCAGTCGTTCCACCACTCCCAGGCTACCTTGCCCGGCTTAATCCACGAGGTATCCTTCAAGCGGCACTCGTCAGCTAAGTTCCACACTAAGCGACTATTAGCCAAGCGAGTAGCTCCGCCAATAACAACGCCACGCCAAGGGAATGTGCGCTTGCCTGAACACTCGGCGATATATGGCTTGCGCGTCTTGACCACACCCTGCAACATATTGTAGTCACCCTGCTCCACCACATCGGGCACGGTGGCAAACTCAGTGTCTAACGTGCCATCCTGGTTACGATTCGAGAGGAACATACCTGGGTAGTCCTCGACGTTCGACTCTACGATGCAGACTTTAAGTGGGTAATTCTCAACTACGACAGGTGTAAACATTAGTCGTCGCCAGTCTATGTCTTTGAGTTCCACATAGTCGTAAGTATTCTCAAACGAGGTGTAGAACTGCGTAGCATAGTCTGTCGTGGCATCTGGCTTGAAGTTGACGTATGGCACCCACGCCATATGATCACTGCTATAGCCAAACTCCGCCAATCCATCAAATGCAAACTCTGCCAACTCGTCGATAACGGTGTAGTCGCCCTCGATGTTTGAGATAAAGCGGTAGGCAACGCCATCGTTGTAGGCACGCAACTCCACAGCATAGCCATCGAAGGTGACAACTGCCGAGTTATACCCCTCATTTTTATACTCCTTGATTTTGCCCTTGCCAACATTCTCGCCCCATACGCCTACTGATGTCTCCATATTCATGCGAGACCAGTCAACCCATATATATGGCATATCATAAGGTCCTCTATATGTCGATGCAGACCACTCAAGATGGCCCTGGCTCCAATCCAGAGAGATGCCTAATGTTTTGTCGGGAGATTGCACATAGACACCAGCAGGGCTCTTAGCATTTGCACTAAGGCAGATTATCAGTGCTGTAAATATTAGTAGAATCTTCTTCATGGCAGTGTCGTTTACTTCTTTTCGGCTGTTGACAAAAGTCCGCATGCAGCCTCGATATCCTCGCCACGCGATGCGCGCAGGGTGGTCTGTATGCCACGCTTGGTTAGTGTG
>JAGBUS010000110.1 GCA_017630735.1 Alistipes sp.
GATACTACGCGCGGCGACTGTGTTTAACTGTCGCCTCTACTTTTAGGTATGGGTCGAAGATGACCCATTATCACAACAAATTACTTTGTGCGGTTGATATAAGAGTTATAACGCCACTTAGCATTCTCCTCTGCAGCCTCGAACAACTGCTCAGCCTCTGCTGGGAAGGCCTTCTTCAACGATGTGTAGCGTACCTCCTTCATCAAGAAGTCACGGAACTTAGACCAGTCTGGCTCCTTAGAATCCATCACGAATGGGTTCTTACCCTCAGCCTCGAGCTGTGGGTTGTAGTGCCACAAGTGCCAATAGCCACACTCTACGGCCTGCTTACCAACACTCTGTGTGCGTGTCATACCGCCCTTGATACCATGGTTGATACATGGTGCATAAGCGATGATGAGTGATGGACCTGGGTATGCCTCAGCCTCCTTCAATACGTTGAAGAGCTGCTGCTGTGAAGCACCGATAGATACCTGAGCAACATATACATAGCCGTATGTCATTGCGATAGCACCGATATCCTTCTTACGGATGCGCTTACCTGCTGAAGCAAACTTAGCTACAGCACCTACAGGTGTAGACTTAGAAGACTGACCACCAGTGTTAGAGTAAACCTCTGTATCTACGATAAGGATGTTTACATCCTCGCCAGATGCGAGTACGTGGTCAACACCGCCGAAGCCGATATCATAACCCCAACCGTCACCACCGAAGATCCACTGTGACTTCTTCACAAGCCAATCCTTATACTCAAGGATAGTCTTGCAGTAGTCGCAGTCGCAAGCCTCAACCATAGGCAACAAACGAGCTGTAATCTCGCGTGATGCAGCAGCGAGGTGACGTGAGTCGATCCACTCCTGCATTGTAGCCTTCAACTCCTCAGAGCAGCAGTTGCACTCTGCGATAGCCTTAGCCATAACATCTGCCAAAGCCTCACGAATCTTCTCAACACCCACGCGCATACCGAGACCGAACTCAGCGTTATCCTCGAAGAGTGAGTTTGCCCAAGCTGGACCCTGACCCTGAGCGTTAGTGCAGTATGGAGTAGATGGAGCTGAACCAGAGTAGATAGATGTACAACCAGTAGCGTTAGCAACCATCATACGGTCACCGAAGAGCTGTGTGATAGCCTTGATATAAGGAGTCTCACCACAACCAGCACAAGCACCTGAGAACTCGAAGAGTGGCTGTGCGAACTGCAAGTTCTTAACCGACTTAGTCTTATCTACATACTCAGTGTAGCCGATATTCTTTGTTACATAATCCCAGTTCTTAGCCTCCTTAACCTGCTCTGCCAAAGGACGCAATACAAGAGCCTTCTCCTTTGCTGGACATACGTCAACACAGTTATTACAGCCTGTACAGTCAAGTGGAGATACCTGGATGCGGAACTTAAGAGCCTTAGTCTCGCCCAAGCCCTGCTTCCACTCAAGACCTGATGCTGCAGCCTGCTTCTCAGTAGCGAGGAATGGGCGGATAGCAGCATGAGGACATACGTATGCACATTGGTTACACTGGATACAGTTCTCAATCTTCCACTCAGGTACAGATGTTGCGATACCACGCTTCTCGAATGCTGCAGTACCATTATCCCATGTACCATCCTCACGGCCATTGAATGCCGATACTGGAAGTGAGTCACCCTTAAGAGCGTCAATAGGCTTACATATCTCGCGTACGAAAGTTGGAAGCTCTGCGTCTACCTGCTGTGCAGCCACCTCGCAGCTCAAGTTTGCCCACTCTGCAGGAACCTCAACCTTGATAACAGCCTCGCAACCTGCGTCTACCGCTGCATAGTTCATATTTACGATATCCTCGCCCTTCTTACCATAAGACTTGTAGATAGCCTTCTTCATCTCCTCTACAGCCTGCTCGATAGGAATGATATCTGCAATCTTGAAGAACGCTGCCTGCATAATGGTGTTGGTACGTGAGCCAAGACCAAGCTCCGCAGCAATCTTTGTAGCGTTGATAACGTAGAAGTTGATGTTGTTCTTAGCGAGGTATGCCTTCATGTGTGTAGGCAATGTGCGGCAAGTTGTCTCAGCGTCGTTTACAGAGTTGAGAAGGAACGAGCCACCGCACTTCAAGCCCTTGAGTACGTCATACTTGTCAACATACGAAGGAACGTGGCACGCCACGAAGTCTGGTGTAGTAACCAAGTATGGTGATGTGATAGGCTTGTCACCGAAACGAAGGTGTGATGATGTGTAACCACCTGATTTCTTAGAGTCGTATGCAAAGTAAGCCTGGCAATACTTGTTTGTCGAGCCACCGATAATCTTGATAGAGTTCTTGTTAGCACCTACAGTACCATCTGAGCCAAGGCCGAAGAACAATGCCTCGAATGTACCCTCCTTGGCCATTGAGATCTCCTCACCTACAGGGAGTGACAACATTGTAACATCGTCGTTGATACCCACTGTGAAGTGGTTCTTAGGCTCTGAAGCCTCAAGGTTAGCAAACACAGCCAACATCTGAGCAGGTGTAGTATCCTTAGATGAGAGACCATAGCGACCACCGATAACCATAGGACGGTTCTCGCACTCGTAGAATGCATCGCGGATATCGAGGAACAAAGGCTCACCATTTGCACCTGGCTCCTTAGTACGGTCAAGAACGCAAACGCGCTTAACAGACTTTGGCAATACGTTGAAGAGGTACTTTGCTGAGAATGGACGGTAGAGGTGTACAGTGATAACACCAACCTTCTTACCCTGTGTGCGGAGATAATCAACACACTCCTTGATAGTCTCAGTGATAGAACCCATGGCGATGATGATGTTCTCAGCCTCAGCGTCACCATAGTATGTGAATGGCTTGTACTCACGACCTGTGATAGCCGAAATCTTCTCCATAGCCTCAGCAACCATATCTGGCACTGCGTTGTAGAACTTGTTTGAAGCCTCGCGAGTCTGGAAATAGATATCTGGGTTCTGAGCAGTACCACGTGTTACAGGACGCTCAGGGTTGAGTGAACGCATACGGAACTCCTTAAGAGCCTCGCGGTCAAACATAGCTGAGAGTGATGCCTCGTCGATAAGCTCAATCTTCTGAATCTCGTGTGATGTACGGAAACCATCGAAGAAGTGTACGAAAGGAATGCGAGCCTTGAGAGCTACGATGTGTGCCACACCTGCGAGGTCCATAACCTCCTGAACAGATGATGTTGCAAGCATTGCAAAACCTGTCTGGCGCACTGCCATTACATCCTGGTGGTCACCAAAGATTGAGAGTGCCTGAGCTGCCAATGAACGTGCCGATACATGGAACACGCCTGGGAGCAACTCACCAGCAATCTTATACATATTAGGAACCATCAACAACAAACCCTGTGAAGCGGTAAATGTTGATGTCAAAGCACCGCTCTGCAATGAACCGTGGGCTGCACCTGCAGCACCTGCCTCCGACTGCATCTCTACGACCTTAACAGTGTCGCCGAAGATGTTCTTCTTACCCTGTGCCGACCACTCGTCAACAAGCTCTGCCATTGTTGAAGATGGAGTAATAGGGTAGATGGCTGCTACCTCAGAGAACATATAAGCAATATGCGCTGCTGCGTAGTTACCATCGCACGTGATAAATTTCTTTTCTGCCATATTCTATAATCAAGTAAAATTTATTTTCTAAATTTCTCTTCTATGCTTCTTGTTCGTCGCTATGCCCACTATCCGTTACCCCTAAGGGGTACTCGTTTACAGCCCAGCCAACTTTAAAAGTTGACTACAAAGCTATGTTGTAGACTTCACGTTCGACAAAAATCGGTGCAAAGGTACATATTTATAGTGAAAAATCATAGAATTTTCTCTGTTAACTTTTTAACACTATGAAATATTATTTGTTACAAAAATAACAGTCGTAAGTATTTTGTCCTATTTTTCCACAATATAGCTCTGAATATAGGGAGAGTTTCCATATTTTTACTACCTTTGTCGCTATGAAACTTACATTTTTAGGCACAGGAACATCTCAGGGCGTTCCAGTTATAGGATGCCGCTGCGAGGTTTGCTGTTCCGAGGATAGACACGACAAACGCCTTCGCACCGCGGCAATGGTGGAGATTGGCGATAGACGAATCGTTATAGATGCAGGTCCCGATTTCCGCTATCAGATGTTGCGTGAGGGAGTTACGCATATTGACGCCATCCTTCTTACCCACGAACATAAGGACCATACAGGAGGCATCGACGATGTTCGCGCCTTCAACTTTGTAGACTACCCCACTATCCACACTATGCATATCTACGGCAATGAGCCTACCATATCCAGCATACGCCACGACTTCCACTACGCCTTCTCTCAAAACAAATATCGCGGTGTTCCTGAGATAGAGTTGCATACTATAGACGAGAAATCTCCGTTTGTTGTGGCGGACATAGAGGTATTACCGATTGTAGGCAGTCACTCTGAGCGATTCCGCTCCGTAGGATTCCGCTTTGGGGAATTGGCATACTTGACCGACATGAACCATATCGCCGAGGAGGAGATAGCCAAGCTACATGGCGTAAAAACACTGGTTATCAACGCCCTAAGATGGGAAAAACATAGTTCACATTTCTCCGTTGCCGAGGCACTCGAAGTCATACAACGCGTAGCACCGGAGCAAGCCTACTTAACACACATGTCCCATAGGATTGGTCTGCATGCCAAGGCGGAGCAAGAGCTTCCCGATGGTGTTCACCTTGCCTATGATGGGCTAAAAATTACCATTAATGAATAACGATAAAGAATGAAAAAATATCTTAACGGAAAGGTTATTATTGTAACGGGAGCATCCTCAGGCATTGGCGAGGCTATGGCACGCGAATATGCCAAGATGGGTGCAAAGGTAGTGATGGCGGCACGTCGCGAAGATGAGCTACAACGTATATCTACAGAGATTATCGCCCAGGGGGGTGAGGTCGTATATTCAGTGTGCGATGTAGTCAGCGAGGAGGATTGCAAACAACTCATAAATAGAGCCGTAGAAGCATTTGGAGGTATTGACATCTTGATATGCAATGCAGGTCTCTCGATGCGTGCCCTGTTTGATGACTGCGACCTCAAAGTTCTTCATCGTCTTATGGATGTAAACTTCTGGGGCACAGTTAACTGCACTAAATATGCACTGTCATGGATTCAAAAGTCTAAGGGCTCAATTGTTGGTATCTCCTCAGTTGCAGGAATACACGGTCTCCCAGGACGCACAGGATATTCAGCTTCGAAATATGCTATGACAGGATTCCTCGACACCATACGTGTTGAGAACTTGAAGAAGGGCGTACATGTGATGACAGCCTGCCCAGGTTTCACAGCCTCAAATGTTCGCTTCTCGGCACTCACCGCCGATGGCTCACAACAGGGCGATACACCACGTAACGAGTCTAAGATGATGACCCCTGAGGAGGTTGCTCATATCGTGGCGCGAGGCATACATCGCCGCAAGCGTCTCTGCCTTATGGAGTGGGAGGGTCGTGCCACACATTTCCTCAAGAAGATATGTCCTGCGTTTGTCGACCGAATGTTCTATGCGATGATGGCTAAGGAGCCAGACTCACCTCTTAAATAGATATTTAAGATTTGTTGTATCATTGTTAATAACTTGTATCGCAATACAACATACGATATTTATATTTTTACTAATATTGCAACCGATAAAGGTGTTTAAGGAGGTAAGATCCTCTGAAAATGAAAAGGGAACTTCGGTGTAATTCCGAGACTATACCCGTAGCTGTGAGTTTTTTAGCACTCCGCGCTTTCTCGATGGTCACTGTCCGAAGGGTGGGAAGACCGCACGGAGAGAACAAGTCAGAAGACCTGCCTTTATCTGATTTTAGATGCTTTCGGGTGATAGAGCGTCAATGGTTGAGTCTTGGTAAAAAGATTTCATCTGCATCATATACCCGCAAGTATCATAGAGGTGCAAAATAATAAAAATAGTACATTATGATACAGACAGTAGTAAAACGTGATGGTCGCATTGTGGGTTTTAACCGCGAGAAGATTGCCGCTGCTATTCGCAAGGCAATGCTTACGACCGAGGCTGGCGAGGACGAAACGCTTGTCTATAAGATAGTTGACCGCATTGAGTTTCGTGGCAACGAGCAATCATCCGTAGAGGAGATTCAGGATATGGTGGAGGTGGAGTTGATGGCTTCACCACGCAAGGAGGTTGCCAAGAGCTACATTGCCTATCGTGATAAGCGTAGCATTGCCCGCAAGGCTAAAACTCGCGAGATGTTCCTCGAAATTGTGGAGGCGAAGTCGAACGATGTGACACGCGAGAACGCCAATATGAACGCCGACACCCCTGCGGGTATGATGATGAAGTTTGCCTCGGAGACAACAAAGCCTTTCGTGGATGATTATCTACTTTCGGAGGAGACATTGTGGGCTGTTCGCAACAACTATCTACATATCCACGACAAGGATTACTACCCTACAAAGTCGCTCACCTGTATTCAGCATCCATTGGATAAGATTTTGGAGCATGGTTTTCAGGCAGGTCATGGCGAGAGCCGCCCTACTAAGCGTATCGAGACAGCCTCAATCATGGCATGTATCTCTATGGAGACCGTACAGAATGAGATGCACGGAGGTCAGGCAATTCCTGCATTTGATTTCTATCTTGCTCCATACGTGCGTCGCAGCTATATCGAGGAGATTAAGACCATCGAGAAATTGACAGGTATCGACCTCAAACATCTATACAATGCCGAGATTGAGGATTACATCTATCGAGATCTTGACTTCTTGCAGGGTGACGAGCGTTTCAAGAGCCACGCTATCAACCGCACCATCAATCGTGTGCATCAGTCAATGGAGGCATTTATCCACAATATGAATACCATTCATTCACGCGGTGGCAATCAGGTTGTATTCTCCTCAATTAACTATGGTACAGACACTTCTGCCGAGGGTCGTTGCATCATCAGAGAGTTGTTACACTCGACATACGAGGGCGTAGGTGGCGGCTCAACAGCTATCTTCCCAATTCAGATTTGGAAGAAAAAGCGCGGCGTTAGCTATCTCCCAGAGGATAAGAACTACGACCTCTATCAGCTTGCTTGTAAGGTTGCAGCACGTCGCTTCTTCCCTAACTTTGTAAACCTCGATGCTACGTTCAACCACCACGAGAAGTGGAACGAGAATGACCCAAAGCGTTACCTTTATGAGGTTGCTACTATGGGTTGTCGCACACGTGTATTTGAGAACCGCTACGGCGAGAAAACATCTGTTGCCCGTGGTAACCTATCATTCACCACTATCAATATCGTGCGTCTTGCCATAGAGTGCATGGAGATTGAGGATAAGTCACGCCGTATTGAAAACTTCTTCGCAAAGCTCGACGAGTTGTTGGAGATTACCGCTAAGCAGCTATGCAATCGTTACGATTTCCAGAAGACAGCTCTTGCCAAGCAGTTCCCACTTCTTATGTCGTCGCTTTGGTCGGGTTGCGAGAATTTGAAGCCTGGCGACACGGTTGCTCGTGTAATCAATCAGGGTACACTCGGCATTGGCTTTATTGGTCTTGCGGAGACGCTTATTGCTCTTATTGGCAAGCATCACGGAGAGTCTGAGGAGGCACAGGCTTTGGGATTGCGCATCGTGACCTATATGCGTGACAGAGCCAACGAGTTCTCGGAGCGTTACCAGCACAACTTCTCTATACTTGCTACCCCTGCCGAGGGTCTATCGGGTCGTTTCACTCGTATCGACCGCAAGAAATATGGAGAGATTGCAGGTGTTACCGATAAGATTTATTACACCAACTCAAACCATATCCCAGTATATTACAAATGCTCACCTAAGCATAAGGCAGAGATAGAGGCTCCATATCACGACCTCACACGAGGTGGACATATCTTCTATATTGAGATTGATGGCGACGCAACACACAATCCACAGGCTATTATGGATATTGTGGATTTGATGGATAAGCACAATATTGGTTACTGCTCAGTAAACCACAATCGCAACCGTTGCATGAATTGTGGCTATGAGGATGCACAGCAGGAGTTAGTAGCATGTCCTAAGTGCGGTAGCGATAATATTGATAAGCTACAGCGTATTACAGGATACCTTGTAGGTACTACCGAGCGTTGGAATAAGGCTAAATTGGCAGAGTTAAATGACCGAGTTATCCACAAATAGCATACGCATACTCGACATAAAGTATGGTACATCGGTCGATGGTATAGGACTTCGCACCTCGCTCTACGCAGCGGGGTGCGAAAACCATTGTCCTGGGTGTCATAATCCACAATCGTGGGACGAGAATGGGGGCGAAGCGATTGAGGTAGAGGAGTTGTTCCGCCTAATTGTTGACGCCGATATGAATGTAACCTTTTCTGGTGGCGACCCTATGTTTCACCCAGAAGGTTTTATTCGATTGGCTCAGATGATAAAGGAGCGCACCTCAAAAACTATATGGTGCTATACAGGCTATCGTTTCGAGAATTTATTGCAACATCCCCTACGTCGCAAGTTAGTTGAGTTGTGTGATGTTATTGTCGATGGTCGCTATATCGAGACAGAGCGAGATCTATCGCTACATTTTCGTGGTAGCCGCAATCAACGAATAATAGATGTCCAAAAATCATTAGATGGAGATATAACCCTTCTAATGGAGTAGCTATATAGAGTGTTTACGCATCCACTGCGCCAACCTCTCTGAGGCATTGCCACACTCCTTTACACCCACACGATTTATCAAGAAGTCATTGAGATTTTTCTCATAAAGAGCTTTATCAAATCGCTCAATTACCGACAATAGCTCCTCCTCGTTCTCAGCAAGAGGGTATGGCAACTCTCTGAAATTGAAGTAATATCCTCTATCATATTGAGCTACATCGGTAGCATACAAAAGACATGGCTTTCCCTGCATTGAGAAGTCGAACATAGAGCTTGAATAGTCGGTGATAAGCAGATCCGAAGCCGCCAACATCTCCTGCATATCATGATACATCGTTCCATCATAGACTCCCTCGTAAGAGACAAGTGACGACGTGTCGACCTTACCTATTAGATTTGGGTGCATTCTCACAATTACACTTACACACTCAGCACCAAGCATCTTGCATAGCTCAGGCATAACACGCGACCAGTCAATACGATAAGGTTCTATCGTTCCACTATTACGGAATGTAGGTGCATACAACACAATCTTATCATCCTCCGATATTCCATAATGTTTCGCAATACGACGACGTGACACATTTACACTCTCCGCATGGAAGAATAGATCATTGCGAGGAATACCACACTCTAAGACCTCACCATCATACCAAAAAGCACGATGTATAAGCTCAGTGTGCATTGCACTACCAGAAATCATAAGGTCGCAAACCTTAGAGTCGTGCTTAGCACGCTGCAGATAGCTATATCCCAACTTATCCTCAGCATCGCGCTCAATGCGCTTAAGAGCAACGCCCGCGTGCCACAACATCATATACTTCTGTCCTGGACGCTTATGCCAATAGATTTTAAATGGATCTGTACGAACATTTGTAGCCATAAATTCAGCTGTTGCGAGTAGCTTATAGTACTGCCACGAACGAAATCTCACAACCTTAATACGAGGATCGACGGCTGACACATCTACACCACGACGAAAGACCCAATATATCTCCATATCGGGGTGGTGCTCCAAGAGATACTCACTCAAATAGCGTGGGTTACAACCATACTGTTTAAAGTTGTATGCCCAACACATTACCCTTCCGGGTTTTATGCTAAGAGTTAGTCGCAACAGATATGATATAATGTTTCCCAAAATCTTGGTTGCACAATTGCTCCAATAGGCTATTCGTTCTCCTAAACGCTTCATTTTGAGTAAAGTTAGGTTATAGATAGTGCAAAGATAAAAATTTATCTCGGTATTTGGAAAATATTTAGTAAATTTGCCTATAATTTTAGGACAAATGGAGAGACAAGAGATTGACCACAAGGCATTGCGCCAACGATATAACCCTGACGGATCGAAGCTTCGACAGGACCAAATGGAACTACTAAAAATGCTTCTATTCGTTGACGATATATGCAAACGCAACAATATAAAGTGGTGGCTTAGCTCTGGAACACTTATAGGTGCTGCCCGACACAATGGTTTTATCCCCTGGGATGATGATCTCGACATTGCGATGCTCAAAAGCGACTACAAACGTCTAAAAAAGATTCTACGCAATCTTGATAGCAAAGAGTATGTGCTTCACGACATGGAGAGCGATGTTGATTATGTCAATGTCTTTGGTAAATTCCGCAAACGCAATGGAGCTATACACTCCACCAGTCGTCGCTACAACTACTACAAATGGAGAGGCATCGGCTTTGATATCTTCGCTGTGGAGAAGAACAGCTACCTTGCAGCTCGCATAGCATCGGTGATATATGGTAATCTACAACACATAACATCTTATATCAAGTGGAATTGGTTGCGCAAACCGCTAATTCGACTTATCGAAATATTATGTCTGTGTATCATAAATCCTATACTTCGACTGATAGGACTTATTAATCCTGGCGGAGAATATCACTACTCGTTAGGCACAGGGTGGGCAAAGACGACCATCTTCCTTGAAGATACATTTCCTCTTCGCAAGACCATGTTTGAAGGTGTAGAACTACCTATACCAAATAATACAGATGCATACCTAACACGAGTGTATGGAAATTGGCGAGAGCTACCAACGGACGAATCAATCAAAAAGGCTATACACTGTCTCGAATATCGCGAGGAGATTTACGGCAAGGAGGATAGCAAATAAATAACAACATAGAATCGACGACAATCACATTATGAAGAGAGTCATAACATACGGCACATACGATCTTCTACATGAGGGACATATCAATCTTCTAAGGCGCGCTAAGGCTTTGGGCGACTACCTTATCGTTGGTGTCACCAACGATAGCTTCGATCGTGAGCGAGGCAAGCTAAATGTCCGAAATAACGTATTGGAGCGTGTCGAAGCTGTTAAAGCCACAGGCTTTGTTGACCAAGTAATTATTGAGGATTATATGGGTCAAAAGATTGATGACATCCTCAAATATGACGTTGATATCTTCGCTATAGGCTCAGACTGGGAGGGTAAGTTTGACTATCTCAAGGAGTACTGCGAGGTGGTGTATCTTCCTCGCACCGAAGGTGTAAGCTCCACGATGCTACGTGCTGAGAGCGAGACCATCGTAAATATCGGAGTTGTCGGTTGTGGTCGCATAGCTCAGCGTTTCATCCCTGAGACTACCAAGGTGGATGCCGTACGTCTGGCGGCTGTCTATGACACGTCGCGCAAGGCTGCAGAGGCTATCGTGGAGGATGAGAGCCTCATCTGCGAGAGCTTCGAGGAGCTTGTAGAGCGTGTTGATGCCGTATATATTGCTACCCCACACCTTGCACACTACGATCAAACTAAATATGCACTGATGCATAATCGCCATGTTCTTTGCGAGACTCCACTTGTACTACGTGGCGATCAAGCACAAGAGCTCTATGAGTTAGCCAGGGAGAAAAGCCTTGTTCTCCTTGAAGCCAACAAGACAGCATATTGCCCAGCGTTTAATCATCTTATAACACTCATTAAGAGTGGTCTTATCGGCGATGTTGTGGGCATCGATGCCTCAGAATCAAAGCTATGGGGAGATGAAAACCTTAAGCGCGAGCTTAATCCTAACGAGGCAGGAGGCTCACTCTATGAGATGGGCTCCTATCCCTTACTTCCTATTTTGAAGCTACTGGGCACCAACCATGAGGATATCAATATCTATAGCCGTCGTAATGGCAATGGCGTAGATGTATACACACGAGGCATTGTGCGCTATCATAATGCCATAGCATCATTCCAGCTCGGTTTGGGCGTAAAGACCGAAGGCAATCTTATTATATCGGGCACGCAGGGCTATGCTTATGTGCCATCGCCATGGTGGAAGACCGACTACTTTGAACTACGCTACGAGGATCAGAATCGCAATAAGAAGTATTTCTACAAATGGGATGAGCCAGGTCTACGCTATGAGATACAAGAGTTTGTATCGTGCATCATTAATCGACGATACACCTCGGCACGCCTCACGCCACGCGAGAGTATAGCTATGGCGCGAATTATGGAGCAATACACTAACAAGATTAACTACTTTGACATTTAAGATATGAGACGAGCATTGATTGTTGGTGGTGCCAATGGCATAGGACTCTCCATAGCAACACATATAGCGCAGCGCGATGACTACGATAGAGTATATATCCTTGATAAGTCGGCTATTGAATCGCGCTATCACAATGAGAAGTTCGTTCATCACACTTTCGACCTTCTAAGCGAGGATTACTCGATACTTAATAAGTTTGAGGATATTGATACGCTTATGATTACTGCAGGCTTCGGGCGTTTAGCGCACTTTGCTGATGTCGATGAACAGTATATCATTGATAGCTTTGGAGTTAACACTACGGCTGTTATACGCATCATACACCATTTCTACTATAAGTTACAGAGTTCAAAGGATTTTTATTGTGGTGTTATGGGTAGCATTTCGGGCTTTATCTCCTCTCCACTCTTTGCTGTATACGGAGCATCAAAGGCCGCGCTTAAGATATTTATTGAGAGCGTAAATGTGGAACTTGAGATGACAGGCTCCAAGAATCGTATTCTTAATATCTCTCCAGGGTCGATACGTGGCACATCGTTCTATAATGGAGCTACAGACTTATCACTCACCTCAGCCATCGCAAGCGATATTATCGAGCACTTATACGCAAAGGATGACCTCTTTATTCCTCAATATGAGGAGATATTCAAGGATGTCCTGGCGCGATACCATAATGATTTTCGTGCCGAAGGTCGCCACTCGTATGAATATAAGATGCAGAGCGACAGAATGAAGAAATAATCATTAAAATGAGAGGATTGTGTAGCAACATCAATCAGCTTACAGTATTATTTTTTGATGTTAGAGGAGCATATTCGTCCTATAAAACCGAAAATAATTTGATGTCAGAAGGTAGTAGATGCAACGCTCGGCAAAAAAAATGAGGAAGGGCTGTACTGATGCGTACTGCCCTTTCTCATTTTCTTTTGTTAGCGGCAGCAGATGCTGCCTTATCACATCAAATTAACGGTAGAAGATTGATGAAATAGACTTGTAGTTATGCACTCGCTCGATAACATCCGCAAAGATAGGAGCTACACTCAATACTGTAAACTTCGACAAATCCTCACCCTCCTTCAATGGAATAGTGTCGGTTGTGATAACCTCCTGGATAGCACTCTCGTTGATACGATCGTAAGCCTTACCTGAAAGCACAGGGTGTGTTACAGCAGCGCGAACGCTCTTAGCACCCTTATCCATAAGCATGTTAGCAGCCATACAGATTGTACCTGCTGTATCGATCATATCGTCAACGATGATGACGTTACGGCCCTCAACCTCACCGATAGCTGTCATAGAACCTACGACATTTGCCTTAGCACGCTCCTTGTGAGAGATGATGATAGGTGCCTGGAAGTGCTTTGCGTATGATGAAGCACGCTTTGCACCACCCATATCTGGAGAAGCGATAGAGAGGTCTGGAATTTGAAGCTTCTGGATGTATGGCACGAAGATACCTGAAGCATACAACGCATCCATAGGAAGGTCGAAGAAGCCCTGAATCTGGTCGGCGTGGAGGTCCATAGTCATCACACGCTGAACACCTGCTGCGATAAGCATGTTTGCAACAAGGCGAGCGGTGATAGGCACACGTGGACGATCCTTACGATCCTGACGTGCCCAACCGAAGTATGGGATAACCGCGATAACCTGGTGAGCAGATGCGCGACGTGCAGCGTCAGCCATCATCAAAAGCTCCATAAGGTTATCTGATGGTGGGAATGTAGACTGAATGATAAACACTGTGCAGCCACGAATAGACTCGTGGAAGCAAGGCTGGAACTCGCCGTCGCTAAACTGGAGGACATCCGAGTCACCGAGCTTGATGCCATACTCGGCAGCAATCTTCTCAGCGAGGTAGCGTGAGCCACGACC
>JAGBUS010000011.1 GCA_017630735.1 Alistipes sp.
CACCACGAAGACGAGCCGGCATAGCTATAGGCGATGGCTCATCAACCATAGCCCTCTCGTAGACATCCTTTAGCTTTGTCATATCCACCGCCTGACGGCTCTTCATATCAAGCATACACCACTGCGACACACCCATAGCCAAGATATTGTCATCCTGACGCATACGGAAATTACGGGTAGAGGTGAGGCGGTTAAACTCATTAACCCAAGTATCAACCTCGATAGCTGTGTACTGCTTAGGCTGCGCTGCAATCTCCACCGCCAAGCGCGACAATACCCAAGTTACTGAGTCACCCTGCAGGGCATCAACACCAAAGCCCTTGCGGTGAGCATCCGTACCCGCTACATTGAGCATATAGTTAATAACAGAGGCTGCCGAAGCACGGAGTGTAAAATCGACATCCTGAGGTTGGATGATAAAGTCGTATGATGTAATCTCTGCCATAAAAGTCAAAATTATAATAATGCAAAGGTAATAATTATATACTAAATATCGCCACCTGTGCGTTAATTATTGTGTGCATAAGAGATAATTATTCCACTATAAAGAAATTATATAACAATAAGTCGTAGATTTTAGCAAAAAAAGTGTATCTTTGCTTGAATTATTGTGCAAAACAGCTGAAACAATATAAATAATATTTATAACCTATTAACTAACAGTTCTATGAGAAAACTATTTGTATCACTTGTTGCCCTATTTATAGGTGTTGCAAGTATCAACGCTCAGGACCCAACACAGCAGCTTCCGCTTGATCCTGAGGTGCGAGTAGGTGTACTTGAGAATGGTATGACCTACTACATTCGCCACAACGAGAAGCCAAAGGGACAGGCAAGCTTCTACATCTACCACGATGTAGGTGCTATCCAGGAGGAGGATGACCAGCAGGGTCTTGCTCACTTCCTTGAGCATATGGCTTTCAACGGCTCGAAGAATCTTCCAGGTAAGCAGATGATTGAGAAGTTGGAGTCTATCGGTGTACAGTTCGGTTACAACCTCAACGCATTCACATCATGGGATTGCACAGAGTACATGATTAAGGATTGCCCTATTACTGAGGAGAACCTCGATCTTGCCCTTCTTATCCTTCACGACTGGTCACAGTTCATCGCGTTGCAGCCAGAGGAGATTGACTCAGAGCGTGGCGTTATCATGGAGGAGCTTCGTACACGCGATGGCGGTAACCTTCGCGCACAGAACGACATGATTAAGAAGCTATTCCAGGGTACACTCTACGAGCATCGTAACCTTATCGGCTACTTGGATGGCTTGAAGTCATTCGACCAGCAGGCTTTGGTTAACTTCTACAAGAAGTGGTATCGCCCTGAGTACCAGGCACTCGTTATCGTTGGTGATATCGATGTCGACCAGGTAGAGGCAAAGATTAAGACCCTTATGGCAGACATTCCTGCATCACCTGCAGATGCTGCTCAGAAGGAGGTTATCATGGTACCTGCAACCGAGGAGCCTATCATCTCAATCTTTACAGACCCTGAGCTTACTCAGTCATCTGTAATGATGTTTGCTCGCCGTGATGCACTTCCAAAGGAGTACAAGAACACTATTATTGGCTACACATACGACATCATCCAGAGCTTCGTTACAGTTATGATGAACGCTCGTTTCGAGGAGATTGCACAGGCTGCTGATGCTCCATTCCTCGGTGGTGGTATGGATGAGGGTAGCGTTGGTATCTGCCCAACTATGGAGAACACAATGTTCTCAGTAACAGCACACGAGAACCGTATCGACGAGGCTTTCCGCGCTATGTACACTGAGATGGAGCGTATGCGCCGTCACGGCTTCACAGCAGGTGAGTTCGAGCGTGCTAAGCAGGAGATTTTGCGCTGGGCAGAGCGTGGTTACACTAACCGCAACGATGTTCGCAACGATGAATACGCACAGCGTTACCTCGACCACTATGCTCAGGGCACCCCTATGATGGATGCTGAGACAGAGTGGCAGCTCGACCAGATGTTTATCAACAGCCTTACTGTTGACGCTGTTAACCAGTCATACGCTCAGATGGCTCGTCCTAACGAGAACCTTGTAATCCTTGCTCGCGCTCCACAGAAGGAGGGTATGGTAGTTCCTACAGCTGAGGATATCAAGGCTATCATCGCTGAGGTATCTGCTGCCGAGATTGAGGCTTACGCTGACAACACAGTTATCGAGCCACTTATCGACCCTGCTAAGAAGCTTAAGGCATCTAAGGTTAAGGCTACAGCTAAGAATGAGTCACTCGGTTACACTGAGTGGACTTTGAAGAATGGCATCAAGGTTGTTGTTCGCCCTTCTACTTTGAAGGCTGACGAGGTACGCATCTCTGCAAACGCTAAGGGTGGTTGCTCAATGCTTACAGATGAGGAGTACTACCAGGGTTCATTCCTTGGTATGGTTATGGGTAACTCTGGTATCGGCAAGTTCTCTACTACTGAGCTTAACAAGCAGCTCTCTGGCAAGTCTGCTTATGCAAGCGTTGGTGTTGATGCTTATGAGCATGCTGTTAACGCAGGTGGTTCACCAAAGGATATCGAGACTATCCTTCAGCTTATGTACCTAAACTTCACATCTCCACGCTTCGACCAGACAGACCTTGACAACCTCAAGAAGATGTATATCCCATACTTCGGCAACATGGAGTCTGATCCAAACTACATCTGCTCTAAGGAGTTGCAGAAGACTCTCTACGGCAACCACGCACGCCGTCAGATTACATCTGCTGCACAGATTGAGGCTTTGAACATCCCTGCATTGAAGAGCGTTCACTCTAAGCTCTTCGGCTACGCTGACGACTTCCGCTTTGTTATCGTTGGTAATGTTGACCTAAATACTTTGAAGCCACTTGTAGAGAAGTATATCGGTGCACTTCCAACATCTAAGAAGGTTGAGTACGCAGTTGTTGATGATGGCGTTCGTATGG
>JAGBUS010000111.1 GCA_017630735.1 Alistipes sp.
AGGGGTTCGAGTCCCCTACGCACCGCCAGAAGGAAGATCGAAAGGTCTTCCTTTTTTTTTGTATCTACTAGTCACAATAAAATACAAAAAGACTACTCAACATAGCGCACATACACACGACGTTTGAGTAGTCTCATTCATTTTGCATTGCCAGCTAAGGCAACACCACTGTAGCCCCTCCGGGACTCGAACCCGGATTTAAGGTTTAGGAAACCTTCGTTCTATCCCTTGAACTAAAGAGCCATGCCATATTACCTAAATGTATGATCATCGTATCTCTATTTGCATCAAATATACGAGATACAAAAGCTACATTATCCTATATGGAAATACAAAGATAGCAATATTTTTAGATTTTAACAATCATTCAGCACAAAAACTAAACGTGGTGAGTTATTTTTCAAAATGCAGACACATTGCAATATCATGCTGTGGAAAAATATACTATATAAGCACAGACCGCAAAACCACATATATACCACTGTATATCTGTGCATTATATCACAAACAAAGTAACGGCAACAATTTAATTGAGTAGAAAATCGGTTGAAAATTTCTTTTGATAACAAAAAATTCATATCTTTGCTACGATAGTTTGACTCGTTACAAAACGAAATAGATTATGTTGGAGAGAAACTTAATTAAGATTTATGAGCAGAGCTTCCGCGAAAACCGCGAGATGTCTGCTTTGACCGACTACTTCAAGGGTGAGACATACTCTTACTATGAGGTAGCTAAGGAGGTAGCCAAGCTTCACCTTATGTTTAATGTGGCAGGTATTGAGAAAGGAGATAAGATCGCACTTATTGGTCGTAACAATACTCGCTGGTGTATCAGCTATATAGCAACTATTACCTATGGTGCAATTATCGTACCTATTCTTCAGGACTTTAACCCTAACGATGTCATCAACATTGTAAACCACTCGGAGAGTAAGCTCCTCTTCATGGGAGACAACTTCTGGGATGATATCGAGGGCGACCAGATTCCTGGCATCAATGCAGTATTCTCACTTACCGACTACCATGTAATATATGAGAAGGAGGGTGACAAACTCACCTCTTATATGAAGAATATTATCTCACACTACCGTGAGGCTTATCCACGTGGCTTCAGCGTCGAGAATATCAAGTATCCTGAGATTGCTAACGATGAGATCTGCTTGTTGAACTATACATCTGGTACTACCGGCTCATCAAAGGGCGTTATGCTTACCGTAAACAACCTTACTGGTAACGTATGCTATGCTATGGATATGGTAAACCCAGATACCAACGATCACTATTTCCGCAAGGGAGGTCGCACATTGTCGTTCTTGCCTTTGGCACACGCCTATGGCTGCACTTTCGACTTCTTGGCTCCTTTGGCATGTGGCGCGCACATCACACTATTGGGACGTATCCCATCGCCAAAGATTCTTATCGAGGCAATGAAGGTTACACGACCAAACATCGTATGCTCAGTACCTCTTATCCTTGAGAAGGTATATCGCAAGAGCATCCTTCCTATGTTGGAGAAGGGTCCTATGAGCATCGCAATGCGTATTCCTCTTATCAACACCGCCATCTACTCTACTATTAAGTCTAAGCTCATGGAGCAGTTTGGTGGATGTGTTGAGATCTTCATCGTTGGTGGTGCAGCTATCAACCGCGAGACTGAGGAGTTCCTACGCACTATCAAGTTCCCACTCACAGTAGGTTATGGTATGACAGAGTGTGCTCCTCTTATCAGCTTCGAGTTGCCACAGTTGTTCAAGTTGGGCTCATGTGGTCGCATCTTGCCATCTTACCTCTTTGAGTCTAAGATTATGTCACGCGACCCTCAGAACATCCCTGGTGAGTTGCTGGTACGTGGTGAGCACGTCATGAAGGGCTACTACAAGAACGAAGATGCAACAAAGGCTGTTTTGGATGAGGACGGATGGTTGCACACAGGCGATATGTGTACTATGGATGAGGATGGCACACTTTACATCCGTGGTCGTTGCAAGACAATGATTCTCTCTGGCTCAGGACAGAATATCTACCCTGAGGAGATTGAGGAGCGTTTGAACAACCTATACCTCGTTGGCGAGTCACTCGTGATTGAGAACAATGGTCGCCTTACAGCATTGGTAGTACCTGACTATGAGTTGGCTACAGCCGAGGGCATCAACCTCGACAATCTTCAGGAGATTATGAATAAGAACCTTGAGCAGCTCAACAGTATGGTTGCATCATACGAGAAGGTATCTAACATTGTTATTCATCGCGAGGAGTTTGTTAAGACTCCAAAGCGCAGTATCAAGCGTTACCTCTATAGCGCAGAGCGACTCAACCTAAATTAATAAGGTATAGTTAGACATTTGTAGGTGTTCAGCTAAGGCTGGGCACCTATTTTTTTATTATATCGTAGTCAAAAAAATAAAAAATATTTTTCTCACAACTATCTAACATTCAACGCATTTTCATAATATATAGATATATACGCCATCTTCATATATACAAATTAATTTGTTTTTATGAATAATTTATGTATGTTTACATACGAAAAACAA
Source organism: Alistipes sp. (assembly GCA_017630735.1). GTDB lineage: Bacteria > Bacteroidota > Bacteroidia > Bacteroidales > Rikenellaceae > Alistipes. The sequence goes on from JAGBUS010000111.1 coordinate 2,537, forward strand.
CCAAAAAGTTATGAAAAATGCAATTATTTCTATATGGAATTTCTACGTTGATGGTTTTCGCAACATGACGTGGGGACGACAGTTATGGTGGCTGATACTCCTAAAGGTCATTATCCTATTTGCCGTGCTACGTGCCTTTTTCTTCACTCCAGTTCTTAGCGGCAAGAGCGAAGAGGAGCGCAGCGAGTATATCGGCGAGCAACTTATTGAGACACAAAACCGTGTGCATGAATAGAATTTAACAACTTAAAACTAATAATTATGATTGAAAGTGCATTAGTCGATTGGTCGAGGTTGCAGTTTGCGCTTACGGCTGGTTATCACTGGATTTTTGTCCCTCTAACGCTGGGTCTCGCTGTCATCATGGCAACAATGGAGACCATATATGTTATCAAGGGCGATGAGTTTTGGAAGAAGACGGCGAAGTTCTGGATGAAACTCTTTGCCATCAACTTTGCAGTGGGTATCGCCACTGGTATCATCCTTGAATTTGAGTTCGGCACTAACTGGAGTAACTACTCGTGGTTCGTCGGCGACATCTTTGGTGCGCCACTGGCTATCGAGGGTATCTTTGCCTTCTTCATGGAGGCTACGTTTTTTGCCGTTATGTTCTTCGGATGGGAGAAGGTTGGCAAACGCTTCCACCTCGCCTCAACATGGTTTACAGGTATCGGAGCTGCAATCTCGGCAGTATGGATTCTTGTAGCTAATTCATGGATGCAGCACCCTGTTGGCATGGAGTTTAACCCTGATACGGTACGTCACGAGATGGTAGACTTCTGGGCACTTGTACTAAATCCTGTGGCTGTATCTAAGTTCTTCCACTCATGGTTTAGTGGCTGGATGACAGGTGCTATATTTGTTATTGGCATCAGCTGCTGGTATCTGCTTCGTGGTCGTGAGCGTCGCTTTGCACTATCGAGCATCCGAGTAGCTTCGATTGTAGGTATTATAGGTACTCTTTTGGTTATGTTTAGCGGTGATAGCTCAGCTATTCACGTATCGAAGTATCAGCCTATGAAACTCGCAGCCGCAGAGGGTCTTGAGGAGGGTGGCACACGCGCGCCATTCTCTATCGTTCCTGGCGTAGAGGTTCCTGGTGTACTCTCAATTCTCGCCACACATGACATCGACGGCTATGTTCCAGGCATTAACGACATCCTTGACGGATACACAACTCCTGAGGGCGAGAGATATATTTCTGCCGAGGAGAAGATGGAGCGTGGTAAGATTGCCATCGAGGCATTTGGAAAGTATCGCGAGTTGAAGGAGAGCGACCCTGAGGCAGCAGCCGAGGCACGCGCCGTGCTCGATGAGAATATCGACTACTTTGGTTATGGCTACATCGATTCACGCGAGGAGTTAGTTCCTAACGTTCCGCTTGTATACTGGGCATTCCGCATCATGGTAGGCTTCGGTGGACTCCTACTTCTACTGATGTTTGCTGTTCTATGGGCTGAGCGTCGCAAGAAGTTGGAGGGCATGCGCTGGTTGCAGTGGGCATCACTTCTTTCAATACCTCTCGTATACTTAGCAGGTCAGGCAGGATGGATTGTTGCTGAGGCAGGTCGTCAGCCATGGGTTATCGAAGGACTTCTCCCTACTAAGGCTGCTGTATCAAGTGTTTCGGTGGCTGCAGTGCAGACTACGTTCTTCCTCTTTGTTGCTATCTTCACACTCTTCCTTGCTATCGAGATACGCATCCTTATCAAGGCTATTAAGGAGGGTCCAAAGACCGAGATTGAATAACACTAATACCTTACAACTATGATAACATACGCATTTCTACAACAATATTGGTGGTTGCTAATTGCGCTACTCGGTGGATTTCTCGTATTCTTGCTCTTTGTGCAAGGTGCTAATGCCCTTATCTTCCTCGCAGGCAAGACGGAGGCGGAGCGTCAGCTCCTCGTCAACTCTACTGGTCGCAAATGGGAGCTAACCTTCACTACATTGGTTACATTTGGTGGTGCTTTCTTCGCATCGTTCCCGCTCTTCTACAGCACAAGCTTCGGCGGAGCATATTGGGTATGGATTCTCATCCTTATAACCTTCGTCTTCCAGGCTGTATCGTATGAGTTCCAGAGCAAGGCGGGTAATATCCTCGGCAAGACCACCTTCCGCGTCTTCCTCACACTTAACGGATGCCTCGCACCACTACTCATTGGAACTGCCGTAGGTACATTCTTTACAGGCTCAGCATTTACGGTTAACAAGGCTGCTGTGGGTGATATAGCATCGCCTGTTATCAGCCGTTGGGCAAATGCTTGGCACGGATTGGAGGCTGTAGCAGATCCTTTTAACGTGGAGTTTGGCTTGATGGTTATGTTCCTCGCCGTGGCACTCGGAGCTTTGTATACCATAAATAACATCGATGAAGATGCTCTTGCTAAGCAGTTGCGACGTGCGCTCGCGTATAGCTTTGTAGCATTCTTGGTGATGTTCGTATTGGTGATGTTACAGCTACTAACCATGGATGGCTTTGCGGTAGATGCAAGCGGTATGGTATATATGGAGGAGTATAAGTATCTGCACAATCTTATTGCTATGCCACATACCCTTGTGATGATTCTTATGGGCGCGGTGTTGCTTGTGGTTGGTGTTGCAGCGACACTCTTTAAGCGCGACTTCAAGCGTGGCATATGGTTGGCTGCCCCTGGTACAGTGTTAGCTGTTATGGCACTATTCATGTTAGCGGGATATAACAACACGGCATACTACCCTTCTACTGCCGATTTACAGTCATCACTAACATTGGCTAATAGCTGCTCAAGTGAGTTTACACTACGCACCATGGCTGTAGTATCATTGATTATTCCATTTGTGGTAGCATACATAGCCTATTTCTGGCGACAGATGGATAAGAGATCACTCACCTCAGAGGAACTTGAGTCGGGAGAGAAATACTAAACAGCAATAGATACAATGTGGGCGTGTCCGAAAACCTATTGGACACGCCCACATTGTATAAAGTAGTATTACAGACTGCTAACTAAAATGGGATATCATCAACAACACCTGCACCTGCTGAATAGCTTGGCTGTGGTTCCTCCATGAATGGAGGCATATCATGCATAGGAGGCTGCGCCTGTGACTGCTGTGGCTGCACGCGCCATGCACGCACATCGGTATACCACTTATCCATATACTTACGCGACTCGATGTCGAACGATACAGTATAGCTCTCACCAACACGCAACATTGCTACGTCCTGAGCCTTATTCATAAACGTAACTGCAATCTCCTTTCCGAACTGCTTGTTTGCCTGCTCAAAGACTACAATCTGACGCTCCCATGTACCACGAGCCGACTGACCCGATGTCGCAGGGAGAATCTCCAATACCTTACCTACAAATTCCATATTATCTTTTAAGTTTAGTTTATTACGCTACTGAACACTCTATACCGAGGGCTGCAACACGCTCTGCAATACGCTGCAACTCCTCTTTCTCAACCTTCTCAAGAGTCTGACATGGAGTATCACGATCCAACGAGTAGACCATAACACGCTTTGGCTTCATCTCCTCAACAAGCTTCAACCATGCTGATACCTCCTCCTCAGTAGTATTATCTACACGCTTTCCGAGATACTCGCCACGAAGGAACATTGTCTGCAAGATAAACTCTCCGTCGAAAGCCTTCAACAGCTCCACCGTGCGCGCCACAGTATAGGCACCCTGAGGCTTATTCACGAGCTGCACAGTTTCGTCAAATGCTGAGTCGAGTTTTAGGATATTATTATCTACACGCAACAATGCACGACGTACATCCTCACGGTCTATCTGCGTAGCATTTGAAAGCACCGACACCTTAGCATTAGGACAATGCTTATCGCGCAGTGCGATAGTATCCTCGATAATCGCCTCGAAATCGGGATGCATCGTAGGCTCGCCATTACCAGCAAAGGTGATAACATCGGGAGGAGTGCCCTCTCCCACCATCTTTGCAAGGGTCTCATCGAGCATCTTATATACATCCTCGCGAGCATTGAAGCGACGCTTACCTGGGTGATCTGCATTCCAGCCACACTCGCAGTAAATACAGTCGAAGCTACATAGCTTTGACTCTACTGGCAACAGGTTGACACCCAACGATAGTCCCAAACGACGTGAACGTATAGGACCAAAAATTATATTATCGTATAATGAAGTCATGGTTTTGTTTTAGGTTTAATTAATGGCAATATTGCCTAGTTTTTGCTACCCTTTGCACCACCAAGCTTCGCGCCATGCTTAGCCTGATATGCAAAGATATTCTCCGAGTAGCTGGTAGTCTTAAACTCCGAGTCGCGCTTACGCTTAAAAGCGATGGCGATAAGGCGGTCTACCAACTCGTCAAACTTCACACCTGTAGCCTCCCACAAATAGAAAGACAATGAACCAGGGATTGTGTTAATCTCATTCACATAGATGTTGTTAGTAGCCTCATCAATCATAAAGTCGATACGCGACACTCCATCACATGCCAATACTCTGAATGTCTTGCACGCTGTAGTGCGGATAAAGGCTGTAACATCCTCTGGCAAGCGTGCAGGAATCTCACGAACTGTAGAGTGCATACCCTCCGAAGGCTTATTCTTGCCGCCACCGAGATACTTATCCTCATAGCTAAGAATCTCTCCCGAACGTACAGGTGCCTCACATACCGAAGCCTCACAATCGTAGTAATCGCCGAGCACCGAGCAGTTAATCTCCTTAAGGCGTTCGATGAGTGTCTCAACAATGATACGCTTCGAATACTTGATAGCATTATCTGTTGCCTCGATAAGCTCCTCACGGTTGTGAACAGCCTTGATACCAACACTCGATCCGAGATTTGCAGGCTTAACGATAAGTGGATAGTTTAGCTTCTCGGCACGCTCAATGCAAGCATCGCGCTCCGACAACCACTCCTTATCCGAGAACCAAGCATAATCAACAACAGGGATGCCACTCTCCTTAAGAATCATCTTCATGGTAATCTTATCCATACCATTTGCCGATGCCAACGGATTAGGACAAGCGTATGGAATTCCCGTCATCTCAATAAGACCCTGGAACGAGCCATCCTCACCCGATGTTCCATGCAAGCAAGGAAGGATAACATCAATTGTTGTAAGGACATTGCTACCAAACAAAGGCTTACGCACACGATAGAGGTTATTATCACCATATACAGGGCGGAAATAAACCTCCTCGACACTCTCCAAGAGGGTCTTCATATCACGATAGTTATCCGTTGTGCGGAGCTTGTCACCAGAGTACCAATGACCCTCCTTAGATATATAGATAGGTACGATATTATACTTCTCGGTATTCATAGCAGCCATAGTCTGCGCTGCTGTGATTACTGAAATCTCATTCTCTACGGAGCGACCTCCAAAAATTACACCTACGTTGATTTTCATCGTTATATAGCTTAATTAATAATTACTTAAATGAGTCGGGCAAATCATTCTCATACAACACCACATCGCCAATTTTAAGACGAGGCTGCAGGTCTGCCATAGCCTCGCTAAAAGAAGCAACCGTCGCCACCCTCTCCTCAGGATATCCACCCTCACGAAGGCCCTCGCATATCGCCTCGCGATTAACCTCGTTTACGACATATACCCTATCGGCATGCGACATTGCTATATCTACACCAAAGGCTTTATTGTTTTCATATTGCTTAGCACCCATCTCTACAAATCCAGGGGTTACGACATAACGCGCTCCCTCGGTTGTAAAGCCCGCCAACACCTCAAGTGCCATCTTCGCACCCGTAGGATTTGAGTTATAGGCATCATCAAGAATCGTGATACCACCCTGACGGCGCATGCTGAGACGATGCTCAACCTGCTCTATCTGCTTTACAGCACGACGACGCGCCTCAACACCTACACCCATAGCCTCCGCCACGGCAAGAGCAGCAGTGATATTTAGGATATTACCACGACCCAAGATATGAGTTACGTAGTTATCATCCTTTATTCCATTATGCTCAACAGCGAAGCGTGTCTCAACCTCAGAATAGACAACATCCACAGCACGATAGTCTGCCGTCTTGCTCTCAATGCCGTATGTCACAACATTATAGTTGTTCTGCTCCATATAACGTCGCGCCGCCTCAGAGTCAATATTCACCACACCTACGCCACCTGCAGGAAGTGCATCTATTAGCTCAAACTTTGTTTGTGCCACACCCTCGATAGTGCCGAATGTCTCAAGGTGCATCTCACCAACCGAAGTGACGATTCCCATTTGTGGCTCCACAAGATCGCAAATCTCCTTAATATCGCCACGCTGCTTCGCTCCCATCTCCACAATAAAGACCTCGTGATGAGGCTTTAGGTGCTCACGCACAGTACGCACCACACCCAACGTAGTATTGAAATTTCCAGGAGTCATCAGCACATTGTACTTCTCCGAAAGAATACGATAGAGGAAGTGCTTTGTAGAGGTCTTGCCGAAGCTACCAGTGATGCCTATAATCTTCAAATTAGGCATAGAGCGCAACATACGCTTAGCATCGTTGTAATACCAGCGCGTGATAGCCGCCTCCAAAGGCTTATTTATGGCATTGGCAATAACGGTCCAATAGTCGAGAGTAAGAAGCATCATCACTGTTAGGGTATACTCCACAGCATAGATATGTACCAACGTTACGATGGCAGCCGTAAGAATCAAACGTGTAGCAATAAGACGCTTAACACGCATTGTATATACCACAGGTAGCTTATACTTAATGGCAAACTCCGAGATGGCGATAATGAGCATCCACACTCCAAATACCGCTAACGTACCCCAATGCAACGCCACCTTGAACAATATTGCCGAGAGCATAGCCACCATATTAGGGTGCATACGCCACTCTCCCGACTGCTTCAACCAGCGATTATAACGTTCCACACGATAGGAGTTCTGCTGGAACATCTGCACCGAGTAGCGCATCGTAGCCCATAGATATACGAGCCACACAACAATAAAGATATGTGATATTAGTGCCATCGGTTACTCAATTTTTAGGAACGACATTAGCGATGCACGCCACAACTCCGCCTGCTCCAACATAGCAAAGTGACCTGCACCCTGAGCTACGACCAACCCAGCATCAGGGATAAGTCGTTCCATTACATGTGCATCGGAGATAGGCGTTGCAGTATCCTTATCGCCCCAGAAGAGCAATACAGGAGCCTTAATCTTTGGCATATAAGCACACAAATCCTCGTTTACACACTTCGACAATATGGCACGCATGGTTGCTGTAGCGCGATTGTAGTCCGACGATGCCGAGGCCTTACGACGCTGCTCAAGGAGCATCTGCGCCTTCTTCTCGCCGATAAGGATAGGTAACGTATGCTTAAGCAGTTTATATGTATAGACCTTGCGATAGTAGTTCCATGAGCGGCGAGGCTTGACACCCGCAGCATCGGTGAGCACCACGCGCGCCACCTCATTTCGCGAAGCATAAAGGATCGAAACACGACCACCGAAAGAGTGACCTACGAGCGTTGGACGCACAATACCTAACTCCTTTACAAGAGCCTCAATCGAGCATGTATACTCCTCTACACCCCACACCTCATTAGGCTCCTGACTCTTGCCAAAGCCTGCGAAATCTACCGCTACGACCATAAAATGATCGCGCAACAACTCGATTGTTGCCTGCCAAATATTTCTATCGCAGCCCCATCCATGAAGCAATAGAAGCGCATCTCCCTGACCCTCAATAGAGTAGGCAAGTTCTACACCCTTGTATGTATAACGTCTATCCATAAATGCAAAGGTACGAAAATTTCTCGTTTCGCAAGCGAATTATAGGTAAAATTATAATGCAAAAAATAACGTCACCAATGGAATAGTCAAACCATTAGTGACGTTATTTATTTATGGTATTCGAAATACCTGTAACGATAAAATAGGCTTAGTTTATGCGCTGATTACGATTCTCAGGTGCCTCCATCTCCATTTCATTCTGGAGCACTATCATATCAACGATATTCGAAGCACACTCCACGCCACCAATCTCAACCACCATATTCCAGTGTATCTGAATCTGAACGATACCGTTCATCACCGATAGAGTACCCATAATACGGTTTTGTGGTGCGAGGATAATCACGCCATCGACATCGGTATACTCCGCCATAAACTGCGTTGCTATGACCACGTCGTGCGCCGTAGGCACAAACTTTACGACAATATTATCGTCCGTGCATCCGAGCATCTGCAGGCTATCGACCAATGGCATCAGGTTCTCGGCATTATACTCCTCAAACTCTCTGACTACGACAACGCCAAACTTCATATTTGATGCCACCTCCGATATCATCTTATCGTACTAATTTATCAATTACTCAGCGAGATACTTTGTGTATGTCATCTTCAAATCTGGGTACTTAGCGATAAGGTTCTTGTATACCTCCTGAACCTTGTCGTTGTCGCCCATTGCGCCATATACCAAAGCGAGCTTACGAGCATTGTTCTCGTATGTGAACTCGTCATTGCTAGCCTCGATAGCCTTGTTGAAGAGGTCAGCTGCGCTCTGCAAGTCGTTCTCCTCAACAGCGATATCGCCACGAAGAGTATATACAAGCGCATTGATAATCTCACCTGCAGCACCCTCAGCGTTAGTGTACTTTGCGAGGTATGCCTTAGCGTTCTCCAAGTCACCAGCCTGAAGATACTCAGCACCCGCCATGTAAGCAGCAGTGTTAGCAGCCTTAGTGCCAGCATACTCGTCCACGATAGCTACATAAGCAGCCACGTCAGCCTCTGTAGTAAGAGCAACTGTGAGAGCAGCCTGCGCAGTGTTCTCCTTCTTCTGGTTGCTGCTGTTCATGAAGCTAAGTACCAAATATACAGCCACAGCTGCGATAGTGATACCGATAAGAGTCCAAAGGATCTTGTTACCATAGTTGTCGAAGAAAGTCTCCAACTTACCCTTAGTTTCAACCATTAGGTCGTGCTCAGGATTCTGTACTTTGTTTGCCATAATAAGTTAAGTATTTAATTATTTTTTATATTGTTCGTTGTGTTTGGGTTAATCAACTTGCAAAAGTACAATAAATTATTTTAATAACATAGCAAAAAGGAGATTTTTTCAGCGAAATTTCGGTTACATTAAGTAAGTTATAGGTAGTCATAGGGAATAATAGGCAACTATATGGGATTATAGCGAATTACAGAAAACTCCCTATTTCTCCCTATCATTCCCTATAACTACCCATAAACAAAAAAATCGGAGCTCCCGAAAAGGAAGCTCCGAAAAAAGGAATGGAATATTGCTATTACCACGCTTTCTCTACTGTACCATTGAATGTATATGTTGTAGTAGAGTTATCCTCAAGTGTAATCTCAAATGTAAGGTCATTAACAGTACCGCTCAATGTTGACTCAAATGATGCATTAATAATGCCAAATTCCTCATCATCATGACCTGGCAATCTCATCTTCTTAACAACGAAACCTGGCTGAGTTGCATAATCACACCATTCGTTATGGAAATTATAGACACCTGTAGCAATTGCTCCTGTAGACTGATTAACAGAAGTCTGAATAACCCAAAGCCACAAGAATAGACCCTCGTCATTAGACAACTCAAACTTAGCTCCCCAGCCTTCGCCCATATCCATATTATTTACACACTTACATGATGTAAACACAGTACTATAGGTCTGACCACCCTGAGCAGCCTTCTTCTTGCTCTGAGTTACAGCAATATTCTTAGTTAAATCGCCAGCAGTGATAGTGATGGTAGCAGTACGATTCTGCTCCTCATTGTCGTAAGCAGGAGCAGAAACTGCAAGAGAAGCAGCACCTGGGCGAGTTACTGTGAGCCAGTCAGCATCTACAGTGTAAGTAAAGTCACCATCAATGTTCTTAAGTGTAACATCAACAGTATCATTACCACCATCAGCAGTAAACGAAATAGACTCCTTAGAGAGAACAATCTTAGGATCTGTATCCTCAGTTTTAACATATACATACTCCCAATCAAGAGATGTCTTGTATGATGCGTTATCATCATTAGCGTAAGAATATACATTGAAGTGATAAGTTGTATTGCTCTTCTGTGCCTCAAACACATACTGAGTATCTGTTACAACCTCAATCTTCTCCTCATCATTTGGATTCCACATCTTTACCTGATAACCATCAGCGTGCTCGACTGGATCCCATGCAAGAGTAATAGTCTTACCTGACACAGTTGCCTGAACGTTAGATGGAATAGGAAGTTCCTGACGTGGATCTGCAAGATTAAGACCAGTAATAGCACCTGTATATGTAGTGTTTAGAACTTTTGAGTCATAAGCCAAATCAATAAACTCAATTACATACTCATCATTTACAACAGATACTTCTACTGTTCCGCTTGTAAGATTATATTGGGTCTCTGTTCCCGCTGGAATAAAGTACGAGAAACCCGCAATCCAGAAGTTGTTTGGAGCTTCTTTCAACATATATGAACCAACAGGAAGCTCAAGTATTGCATTAACAACATGGTATGCATTAAGCACCAATGTACCCAAATTCTCACCCTCGAATGTAAGGTAACAATCATAATAATTACCAGCAGTAGCATCTGAAGAAGCGCTAGTAAATACAGGAGCCTCCAACTTACCTACATAAGTAAAGTCAACAGTTTGGTTGCCACTTGATGTATAGTTCTTAAGGTGTGCTACGATAGTGTAAACATCGCCATCAACAGAAACATCAACACCATTTTGGTTGTAGTACCACTCAATACCGCCAGCAGCGTTAACATCAACACTTGAACCCTGAGACTCAGTCGCAAACTCAAGAGCAGAATCGCTTGACCATGCCCATACGCCACCATTGAACCAATCCTTCTCAACTGCATCATAGTGACCAGCAACGATAGTCTCAAGACCTGGGTTGAAAGAGATAGTGATGTTATCCTCAGCATTGTCACCCTCAAAGCGGATAACATTATTGCTCATAGAGGTAATCTTAGTAAGCTGAACATTGAAATCAGCAGGCTTCTCAACAAGCTCCTTAACACGGAATGCAGAAACCTGACCTACAACAAAAGCAAAGTTCTTCTCTACAGTAACCTCCCTGTAGTATGTCACAGCACCATTGCTTGCATATACAGCAAATGACTCAACAGCCTCCATAGCCTCAGTTGTAAACCAGAAGATATTATCCTCAACACTGTTACCGCTGATAGTGTGATTTAGCTCCTTACCACCACCTACAAGGTTAAGCTTAACCTCTGTAACATTGAATTCAGCAGGAAGACCAACAAGCTCCATCTTACCATAAGCATACTGGTGCTCAAACGCAAGAGTAGTAGCAGGATATACAGCCTCAGCCTTCAAGCTAATAGTAGGCGTGTTACCCTGGTGATCATCAAAAGATACATACTCGTTAACGGTTGCAACAATATCGCCAGAAAGAGTCTCATCCTCGAGAAGCTCGAACTCTGGACGGATAATTGCCTTCTTACCAGACTCAAGAACATCCTCCTCTGTCAAGGTATAGTAAGTATACTTTTCACCAATCGTAATTTTAACGTTGTCATAAGCCTCCCATACAACAGGGTACTTATTACCGTCCTTCTCGCCGAAAGCAACACGAGTATCATCGTCTGCCAAATCAGCAACAAACTCCAAAACAACCTTCTTAGTTACAGCATTTACCTCGTTGTTAGACTCGGTACATGCTGTGAATGCCATTGCAGCTACTGCAACAAGCATCAAATTCTTAAACAAATTCTTCATAGTTGCAATAGTTTTTAGAAATCACCATAATCCTCCTCCGTAGCATCCTCGATACTTGAAGAGAGGCTGAAGCCACACTCAACAACTGTTGAGATAACCTCCAACTCAGGAGCTACATACTCCTGTGAAAAAAAGTTCTTCTTGTTCATAATAAGTTTAAATTATAATTAATTATTTGTTTTCTCTGTTTTACACACCTTCCTACGGAAGAAGCTCATTTTGCTTCTCGCACTGAAATATTATTTCAATTTGCAAATATACGAGATTTTTATCAAATTCATCATGTTTCGTTCTAAAAAATCATTGTTTGGTACGATTTTTATCCGTTTGCGATATTTTTTCGTGTGATTATAGCACATTTTCATTAAAAACGTCATCCTGAGGAGCGGAGCGACGTGAGGATCTACCGTTGTGGCGATGGTACCAGGAGCAACAGATGAAGATTGCCACGGCTTTATCAAGCCTCGCAATGACGATAAAATAAAATATTATTCCTATCTTTGCGAAAAAGAAAGAGAACGTAATGGGAATAAAATACAGAATATCTCTTTAGGTGGCGATGATATTGGCATTGTATCGTGTAGTGCGATAGAGATGCGAATTAGAACATATTATGATACAAATGGCTACACCATAGCCATGGCGGCAAACCCCACGAAAGAGATATATTACAGATATGCCACGATGTATGTTCCACGATGCTATCTTATTGACAGCTACGGCATTATAAAGTTCACGACATACGAATATACAGAGGGCGATGTGGCGCGAATAATTGACGAATACAACAACTTATAGCAAGCATGATACTTGATAAACTATCAATAATAAACTTCAAGAATATACGCGAGGAGCAACTATCGTTATCCGAGGGTATAAACTGCTTTGTGGGCGATAATGGAGCGGGCAAGACGAACATCCTCGATGCCATACACTACCTATCGATGGCGCGCTCGATGCACACCATCACCGACTCGCAGAGTGTATGTCACGGCGAAGAGGGTTTTATTATTGACGGAGGCTTCAGGCGCGACGATATGCGACCCGAACAGATAGTATGTGGCTACACACGTCGTAGTGGCAAGACACTGAAGCGCAATGGCAAGGAGTATGACAAGCTATCGGATCATATCGGAGGTGTTCCCATCGTTGTGGTATCGCCAGGCGATACTGCCCTTATCAGCGACTCTGCCGAGGAGCGCAGGCGATATATTAACAGGTTTATATCTCAGACTGACCGCAGCTATCTCAATGCCCTGATACGTTACAACGCAACGCTACAGGAGCGTAATAAGCTACTTAAGAATCATCCTACCGAGGAGATGCTTATGATATATGATACGATGCTCGCTACGGCTGCCGAGACGATATTTGAACGTCGCACAGCAACAATCGCTGCGATGCAACCTCTCGTGGAGCGATACTACGCCATACTTGCCGAGGAGCGCGAAACAATAGCCCTCGACTACCGCTCAGAGATGCAGGAGACACCACTCATGGAGCTACTCCAGCAATCGCGACAGCGCGACTTTGTAAACGAATATACATCTTCTGGACCACACCGCGATGACATTGTATTCTCTATCGCCGACTATCCATTGCGTAAGTTCGGCTCGCAGGGACAGCAAAAGTCGTTCCTCATAGCACTAAAATTGGCAGAATATACGCTACTCGCCGAACACAGCAACGAGAAGCCAATACTACTATTGGATGACCTCTTTGATAAGCTTGATATGCGACGTGTGGCACATCTGCTACGCCTTGTAGGCGGAGATATGTTCGGACAGATATTCATCACCGACTGTAATAAGCACCGCCTGGAGCGCACTTTGGGTGAGGCAGGAGCCGAATACAAACTATTTAATATCGCAGAGGGACGAGCAACAACACTATGAAGCGCAGCGAACCAAAACTTATAGGCGACGTATTGAGGGAATTCTTCGAGCGTCCTTACGTGGCACGCCAAGTTGCTGAGGGCAAGCTCCCCGAATATTGGAGGGAGATTGTCGGTGAGCATATCGCCTCGCTCACCACAGAATTCCGCTTTGAGAGGGGTATATTATATATAGGTATAGCCTCAGGCGTGGCACGCCAAGAGATCTTCTTCCGCCGCGATGAACTGATGACACTACTAAACGAGCGCGCAAAGTTCCGCATCGTAAATGCTATCATCGTGAGGTAGGTAGATTAGGGAGTTATAAGTAGTTTAGGGAATATAGGGAAATTACGATTATTTTCAACTTTTAGGGCTGCGTGAATTTTTGATTAGAATGGGTTAGATTTGATTTATCACAAAAGAGACCACCCGAGGATAGTACAGATAGTACAGCCTCGGGTGGTCTGCTTTTAGGGATGTGCCGCTAACGCGCCACTATCACAATAAATTACTCGAAGTATGGAGGGAAGTTATCAGCGTTAAGCTCCTCCTCCTGATCTGTTGTTGGGTTGTAAACAAATGGCTCGTGGAAGTTGCCATCCTCACCTACCCAAGTAACATAGATACGGTGCTCACCCTTTGTACCATAGAAGTATGAGTTGTAGACACCTGGAAGATTGTCGATGCGCTTCTCTACCCACTCGTCGAACTCGATACGACCGTCACCATTAAGGTCCTCCATCTCCTGCCATACGTATGAGTAGCTCTCAGCCCACTCACACTTGTGACCGCACTCACGCTGGCCATTGTCGCAACCAGCAACGATATATGCGATAAGCTTCTCTGGAGTATCTACGTTTGTAGCGAAGTAGTCATTCTTAAGGTTACCTGGGTGGTCAGCCATAGAGTATGCTACGAAGCCCTTCTGTGGTGTTGTGTACCATGAGAAGTTGAAGAACTCTACCTCTGCAGTATCACCAAGGGTGATTGTAGGCTTACCATCTGCCCAGTTAGCATCAGTGCGCTTAACCATATTACCGATGTTTGCAATAGGCTCGAAGTAGCAAGATGCTGGCTTAGATACCATACCGCTCTCGTCTACTGCAACACATACGAGAACATACTCTGTGTCGGTGCTAAGACCGTTAAGGAAGATGTTGCCATCCTCTGTAAGAGCATGCTCATTTGTATTGTAGACATCCGAAGCATTAGGATACATAATCATATACTCACCAGCCTTCTTTGCTGAGCCACCGTATACCTCTTTCCACTTATTATCAGTGACTGGGCAGTAGATATACTTGAAGTATGATGCGCCCTCGCACGCAACGTTTATAAGAGTGTTATCGATCTTGTAGTCAAGAAGAGTAAGTGTTACAGAGAGGTTGTTATACTCGAAGTCCTTAGTCTTAAACTCCTTCTTCAAAGGCTTACCAATCTTACCATCCTTATCGATTGCTACAGCGAAGAGTGTTACATCCTCACCTGGCTCTGAACCCTTATAGTGTGCTGATACTGCGTCGCCGGTGATAGTACGTACACCATCGTTGAGAAGCATATTTACGATGTATGAGTCATCTGGATATGCAGTAGCCATGTATGAAGGCATAGCGTTGTAGATAAGCATAATGTGCTCACCATTAGAGCTAAGATCGAGGTAGATATCCTTATACTCAACAACAGGCTCACCAACAATCTCTACCTCAAGATTACCACCCTCAACAAAGTCTGCAGTTGTGAATGACCAGTAAAGAATGTTATCCTCAAGGATCACGTGGTTCTTGTTCTTAGCGATGTAGTATACAACATACTCAGTACCATTCTCAAGCTTCTGTGATGTCTCCATAAGCTCAAGGAACGAACCTGTATAGTTTACATCCTCGCGTGAAGCGTTAAGATAGTCGTAGTTATCAGTATAGTATGTTGCCAACGCTGCAACATCAAATGTCTCAGCCTTCTCGTAGCCAATCATATAACCCTCAGAGCCCTTAACCTCAAACTTAACATCAACATCGAAGAATGAAATAGATGTAGTAGAGAAGCTTGCAGAGCTGTGCTTGTAAGTCTCGGTTACAATCTCGCGAGTCTCAACATAGAGACTACCCTCATCGTCAGTGCGTGGTGCTACATACCAGAATGTATACTGGTCGCCAGCCTTAAGAGCTGCAGAACGAAGCTCGCTGTATGGGATGAATGTAGACTGCTCCTCCATGAATGCAACCTGATATACACCTGAGAGTGTGCTACCATCAGCAAGCACCTTATTACAGTTGTTTGTGATAGTCTGCTCGTTGTAGTTATTTACACCGATGATACCGCAAAGGAGGTAATTAGTACCATAACCAGCCTCAACATATACGCCATCGAAGGTAAAGTTAACCTTTGCAGGTGTTGTAGAGAGCTTAATAGATGCGATAGCAGAAGAGCCATTGTTGAATACGACCATCAACTTAGCAACGCCATCAGCAACAGCCTCGCCAGACTGTACCTCCTCGTATGTAGGAGCATAGAATGTGAGGGTCATCATACCCTTCTTTGCGTTATGCTCAATATCGCACTCCCAGCCACGTGGGTTAGTGTTAATGAAGTCTGCAACATCATCAATATTGAGCGAGAATGGCATCTCTGAGCCATAAGGTACGAACATCATATCGTAAGGCAATACGAGCTTACCGTTCTGCATACCAACCTTTACGATAGAGCCGTCAGCCATAGTAATCTTGCAATACAACGCAACTGGATTACCATCGCCATCAGTCTGCCAGTCAGAGTATACAACCTCGATATCAGAGATGATGCTATCAGCAACCGACTTGTCGTAACCAGTCTTAATCCATGTGTTACCACCATCGAATGATACCTCGATTGCACCATCCACGAGCTGAGTCTGAGGAGCGATCTCCGCTACAGGCACCTTCTGACCATTTACCAAGATAGGCTGTACATTGCCAATGCCGTCATACATAGCCCAGTACATAACACCCTCCTCAGAGTATACTGTAACGATATTTGAAGGCACACCAGAGCCCTTAGGATAAATTGTAATCTTTGAGCCATCAGACAAAACGATAACCTTGCTACCGTCATTCTGCTGATTAATCTCCTTAACAGTCACCTGACCATTAACCAAGTCCTTGATGGCGTTAAGCTCTGTCTCAAGCTGAAGGCGCAAATCTGCCAACTCCTGCTTAATGTTCTCCACCTCTTCCCACAATGCAGAGTCGTCATACTGACACGACACTACAGACGAGGCGATAAGAGCAACAGCACCCATAGAAAGCACCGCGCGCTTAATGTTCATAAAAAATCTTTTCATAGTGTTATTTATTAATAGTTGTTTATCGCTACTATTAGCTTCTACGCTCCACCCCATAAATGATGCAACCATCTGTAACATAATTATTAGGGATAAGCGTACAAATGTAATAATATTTCCGCGACATTGCAAATTTACCCATTGATACTGAGGCTTTTTATGCATATTTATGATATATTCACAAAAATAGTGGTTGTCTCAACTTATTACTCGTTGGACAACCACTACTTAAATTTAATATTTAGACTCGGATATTAACAACCAATCTCTACTTTAGAATGGCAAATCATCTGGATCATCGTTAGGCATTACAGGAGCTTGTGGCTGCGCTGGCTGCTGATACTGAGGCTGCTGAAAATTGTTCTGTGACTGCTGATAGCCACCCTGTGCTGGTTGCTGATAACCGCCCTGCGCTGGCTGCTGATAGCCACCCTGCTGAGGATTATCCGAACGACGACCAAGTAGCTTCATATCATCCGCAACAATCTCCGTTGCATAATGCTTTACGCCATCACGCTCCCACTCACGGCTACGTAGGCTACCCTCGACATATATCTGCGATCCCTTACGCACATACTTATCAACCACCTCTGCCAAGCCGCGCCACAATGTTATAGTGTGCCACTCGGTATGCTCTGTAGTCTCATTTGTCTGACGATTAAAAATACGCTCTGTGGTTGCCAAACGCACACGCGCCACCTTTACACCTGTCTCCAACGTGCGTACCTCAGGATCTAAGCCCACATTACCAACTAATATTACCTTATTAATCATAATATATCAATTTTAAACTCTAATCTATGCCTAAATTGCATCACCCACTTTCGCATCCTCGTCACCCTCCGACTTTGGCTTCTTCTTGCCATACTCTATCTCTGAGATAAGGCTATTTACAAAGTCATGATCCGGACCATCAATAAAACGCATAGCGATAGGTTGATAATACATCGCACGCATAAGGCTCTGCGGCAACTTAGCACGTCGCAAGCGAACAGCATCCTTCTCGGTCATGAGCACAATAGCACGTGGATGCTTATCAAGCAACTTGCAAAGTAGCTTCATATCCTCCGCAGTGAAGCTATGGTGATCGCGATATATCAACTTCTCCACAACGCTAAAACGTGTTTCTGCCTCCTTGATGAATGATCGAGGATTACCTATACCTGTTACAATTATCGCCTGACGTCCATAATCAATTTCCTCACGCTCCTTGAAATAGAAAAGAGGCTCAATCATCGTACTCTGATAACGCGAGAAGAATATCTTTTGATAGGCTACCGAGCGTAGCTTATTTGTCCATAAACGACGATCAATAGGCGACATCGTTGTAGAACACTTAGTAACAATGAAGATATGCGCCTTCTTCAATCGCGATGGGATATCGCGAAGACGACCCAATGGCAACATCTTATCAGTATCAATAGGACGCGTAGAGTCAATAAGTATAAGGTTTACCTTCGCCTTTAATTTACGATGCTGGAAGCCATCATCCATAATAATAAGCGTCACTTCGGGATGCTCCTTGCGTATTCTTTCTATGCCCGCTACCCTATCCTCACACACGATCACAGGGTTATTTGGATACTTCAGTTTGAGGAGCAAAGGCTCATCGCCAACATCGATATATGAGTCTTGAACAGTAACCTCTCTATATCCCTTAGTCTGACGACCATAACCTCTTGATAGCACCGCGATGTTATACTTTTGGCTAAGGATAGAAAGAAGATACTCGACCGTTGGGGTTTTTCCTGTACCTCCTACGGTAATGTTACCTACACAGATAATCGGGATATCAAACGAAAAACTCTTGAACACACCCCAATCATAGAGACGATGACGAATCGTCACTACAAGAGTGTAAATCCAAGATATTATTGTTCGTATTAGTGTCATTATCCCTATTTGGTTTATTGCAGGCTATTAGACATAGCTACACAATTTGGTCAAAGATAGTGTTAATTTTTGGTTTTGCCAAATTATATCATCTTTTTCCAACGAATATAACGGTTTTCATCATAATTAGTAATAATTATGGACACTAATACCAATCATCAAATCATTTACTAATGGAAAAAATATAATATTCCATCAAAAATAATTCACAACTAATTATTCGTTTCTATTTTTTTCGTATCTTTGTTGCATTATGAATTTTGCAAAATTTTTCACCGCAGCAGCACTGCTTATGATGGGTGTTGCCTGTGGCGGAGGCTCTTCCGATAACGAGGGCAACAATAGTGAGAATGAGACAATAGAGATACCAGAGCCTACACTACTTTATGGTATCGATATCGAGGGTTATACTATCGAGAATGATACAGTACGTATGGGTGAGACCGTAGGCGGAATTCTTGGACGCAGAGGCATCTCGGCAGTTATGGTAGACCGTCTAGATAAAGCGGCTAAAGATGTATTCCCACTACGTCAGATACGCGCCGACAACGCCTATACAACATTCACTCGCTCATATACCGACTCACTCGGTGACCACAACATAGTGGATTATGTTGTATACCATCGTAACGCTATTGATTACGTTGTTTTTGGCTTTGTTGGTGACTCTATTAGCGTAGAGTGTGGCGAACGTCCTGTGGATATCGTCCGCAAGAATTGTCGCGCCACAATCAACTCATCGCTCTGGGGTGTAATTATGGAGCAGGACCTCCCATACGCCCTTGCTGCAGAGTTTGAGGATATCTATCAGTGGACCGTTGACTTCTTCGGCATTCAGGCAGGCGACTCATTTGCAGTGATTTACGACGAGAAGTATGTAGATGGCGTGTCGGTAGGCATTGGTCGCATCTGGGGTGCAGAGTTCAATCACGGAGGCAAGCAATATTATGCCATTCCATACGCTCAGGAGGAGGGCAAGCTACGCTATTGGGAGGCTAATGGCGAGTCGTTGCGCAAGCAGTTCCTTAAAGCCCCATTGAAATACTCACGCATCAGCTCTAAGTTCTCGAAGTCGCGTTTCCATCCCGTGCATAAGGTCTATCGCCCACATCATGGAGTAGACTATGCTGCACCATCAGGAACTCCTGTACACTCGGTAGCTGATGGCACTGTAGTCTTCGCAGGCTGGGATCGTGGTGGCGGCGGTAACACCCTTAAGATTAAGCATGCGGGTAGCCTTGAGACTGGCTATCTTCACCTTAAGAGCTTTGCTAAGGGCATTAAGGTTGGTACACGCGTATCGCAGGGGCAGCTTATCGGTTATGTTGGTTCTACAGGATCATCAACAGGTCCTCACCTTGACTACCGAATTAAGAAAAACGGAACACCTATCGACCCTCTAAAGATGCCACAGGAGCCAGCAGAGCCTATCGCAGCGGCTCACAAGGAGCGTTTTGAGGCTATCCGCGACAGGGTTATCGCCGAGCTTAATGGTCAGGAGGTAGCAGGTGGAGTGATTACCGACGATGATATCTTTGGCAAGAAGGAGAGTGCTGACACTACGACAACAACCGCTACAACAGAGACAAAGTAATGGTAGATAAGAAAATTACATCATTCATAAAGAAGCACCATGTGCTTACATTAGCTACCGTAGACGAAAACGGTTTGCCATACGTAGCAAACTGTTTCTACGCCTACAATGATAAGCGCAATCTCTTTGTATTCACATCTGACACCACAACGCGCCATGGTACTCACATGACATCCAACCCTCATGTGGCACTTTCGATTCCTCTTGAAACACGTGTAGTAGGTCGTGTGCAGGGCATACAAATATGTGGCATCGCAGAGACAGGGGATGACGAAGCTCGCTCGATATATATCAAGCGTTTTCCGTATGCTGCCGTTGCACCACTCACACTATGGGCAGTGCGTCCTACGATGATGAAACTCACGGATAATACGCTCGGATTTGGCAAGAAACTGATATGGGAAAGCGAGGAGTAATTATTGTTGCAGGCGGTTCGGGAAAGCGTATGCAGTCCGCCATTCCAAAGCAATTTATGCTTTTGGGAGGTATGCCTGTTGTGGCACGCACCATCAACACCTTCTCTGATGCTCTACCAGGAGCGGAGATTGTTGTGGTACTTCCAGAGGAGCATCTCGCGATGTGGAAGAATCTTGCGGCACGTTTTGATGTTGCAGTGCATAAATGTGTTGCTGGTGGCAAAGAACGCTTCCACTCAGTAAAGGCAGGTATAGATGCACTATCTGATAATGTAACATCTATCGCGGTACATGATGGCGTAAGAGCACTCATATCCAAGAAGCTTATAATACGTGCAACCTTGGCTGTAGAGGATAATGAAGCGGTTATTCCAGTAATAAATGTTGTTGACTCGTATCGCAGAGTTACTGCCGACGGCTCGGAGATTGTGCCACGCAGCGAGCTACGCATAGTGCAAACACCACAAATATTTAAGAGCGAAACACTACGCCGCGCCTACGAACAGGAGTTCGACGCTTCGTTTACCGACGATGCATCGGTTGTGGAGGCTACAGGCGTAAGTATAACCCTCGTCGAGGGCGAAGATAGCAACATTAAGCTCACGACACCAGAAGATATGGAGTGGGCAGAATGGTTCTTACAAAGAGATTAAACGGATTAATACGTAAATAAGGAGTTGCCTAACCTTAAAGGTTGGACAACTCCTTATTCTATGAAGCAGTATAACAAGAGTTAGTTTTAGGCGCACGCAGTCCGAAAAACCGCAGTTTACTTGGCGTAAATGAGGATTTTGAGGACAAGTGTAACGCCAAAATAACCTTGTTAGACAGCTTCTACCTGATAAATACAATGGTAAGATATATATCCCCAAAACTCTGGAGAACACCTTGCGCCATAATATAGGTTTGATCTGTAGCTAACTCAGGATAGTTCTTGATGAGCATTTTTAATACATCACGCGCATCAATCATCACCAACAAACGCTCCGACACGATACGTAGATATCCCTTTGCATTATATGTTTCACCATCAATGACGGTAGAGAGCGTCATACCCGACGTTGTCTCGTCATAATTTATTGTTCCATCCTGCAAGGCATCACGTGTGGAAAGTACCGCCATGCCATTACGACGCAAAGTAAGCGAGCAACACCCCTCGATTATACCATGCTTTCTTAGTTCCGCAAGACCATACCCCTCAAGTTGTGAGAGTGCCATCTCAGCCAAAGGGTTATCTCCGAGATACTGCAATGTCGCCGACTTATACTGCCACGTACCAAGTGTCTTGCTACGCGCAGGGGCAGTGCTACGTATCTCATCGTATGGCGATGGCTTTGATGTATCCTGCGCAGGAGCACCAAGAAGCTGTCCCAGAGCCTTACCAAGGTCAAATTGTGCAGATGCCTCCGAAGGTGCTACGACAGCACAAAGTAGTGCTAGAATTAAGAGTGCTACAAATCGCTTCATATATCGATTTTATCTTTCGAGAGAGAAACCAATCATCATACCATCGTAGTTCTCAGCAAACTTTGCAATGCCATTAAGTATGGATACCTTTGAGCCCAACTTAACAAGGAAATCGAAGAGCTTTGAACAATCAAACACGACATCCATATTCTCGCCATCGATATAGGCATATCCTGTCATCGAGCCGAGCTTAAGCAACTTTGATGAGAACTCCATAACAATCTTATGTGTTGACGCATCAAAAGTATAGGTGCCTGTTAATGTACGTTTGCCGAGCACCATTGAGAATGTATTGTCGGTGTTATACGTAAACTTACAAACACCTGGCTTAATACCTACATAATTATAGGCATTCTGCAACTTTGTCTCCATGCCTGTAACAGCTGCATTTGCCAAGGCACCAGCCAAGGCATCATCACTCTGCAAGCGCACTGCTGGAGATACGTAATTCCAAGTACCTGGGAGCATCACCTCGGTTGCCTTACCACCTGTAACATTATCAATAATGCTTGTTGCAGCACCCTTCAATAGGTCACCCAATGACTGTGCTGATAGAGATGTCATACATAGGAATATGACACCTACAATTGCTATAACTTTCTTCATAATCCGATATTTACTGATTTAAAATATGTAGCGCGCGACATAAAGTGCGCACGCTACATAGGTTTTATTAATTCTCCAACTCACGCTCCATATCCTCAATCTCCTGCATCCAAGCACGTACCTGTGCATCTGATGGCATGTGCAAGTCGCCACGTGGTGAGAGACCCACAGCACCTACCTTAGGACCATCAGGCATTGCAGAACGCTTGAACTGCTGCGAGAAGAAGCGACGGAAGAAGACCTTAAGCCACTTTAGAATTGTTGCCTTATCGTAGACACCCTCGAAGGCAAGATTTGCCAACATAGCAATCTTTGTTGGAGCATAACGACGGCGTAACGCACAGTAGAGGAAGAAGTCGTGAAGATCGTATGGACCTACCAAATCCTCTGTTCGCTGTGCTATCTCGCCACCCTCTGATGGAGGCAATAGCTCAGGGCTTACTGGAGTATCTACAACATCCAACAACGCTGCACGCAAGGCACCCTCAGCACGATTGTTAGCATACCAGTCAACCATATACTTAACCAAGGTCTTAGGTACTGAAGAGTTGATGCCATACATAGACATTTGGTCACCATTGTATGTTGCCCAGCCGAGAGCCAACTCACTCATATCACCTGTACCGATAACCATACCGCCACACATGTTTGCAACATCCATCAAAATCTGAGTACGCTCACGTGCCTGAGAGTTCTCGTATGCTACAGAACACTCTGACACATTTAGACCAATATCCTTGAAGTGCTGCTCACACGCATCCTTAATAGGTATCTCACGCAACGTACAACCCAACTCCTTAATCATAGTTAGAGCATTCTGGTATGTACGACCTGTAGTACCGAAACCAGGCATAGTAACACCAATAATCTTCTTACGATCGAGACCCAACAAATCGTATGTATCACATACAGCAAGAAGTGCCAATGTAGAGTCAAGACCTCCAGAGATACCCATAACTACAGTGTCACATGATGTGTGCTCAAGACGCTGAGCAAGACCTGCACTCTGGATAGCAAATACCTCCTTGCAGTGTGTTGCACGTGCCTCCTCATTCTCAGGAACGAAATAGATAGGCTCAATGTGACGGCGTAGGTCGCCATGGTGACATATCTCGTCAACATCGATCTCTACAACGCGCATATCTGGAGCCTCAGGATAATAGAACGTGTTACGCGCAGCACGACGTGTAGTGATGTACTCCACGTCAATATCTGCAATAACCATACGGTCGTTGCGCACAAAACGCTCGCTGACGCCCAATACTCTACCAAGCTCAGCAACAACGGCATTACCCGCAAAGACAAGGTCGCTCGACGACTCACCATGACCAGACGATGCGTAGACGTATGCTGCCATTGTTCGTGACGACTGCTCAGCGATAAGCGAGATTAGGTAGTCGTGTTTGCGAACACTCTCAGGAGATGCCGAGAGGTTGAAGAGCAACTTAGAACCCTGCACCGCCTGCATAGATGATGGTGGCACAGGCACCCACATATCCTCGCAAATCTCCACGCCAAACTCCACGCCGTGGATGTCGAACATAAGATCGCTACCGAAAGCACACTCCTGACCTGCGAAGCGTATCACACGATCCTTGATAGAGTATCCTGATACCCACCAGCGAAGCTCCGAGAACTCGCCATAGTTAGGTATGTAGCTCTTTGGCACGATACCCCACAACTGTCCCTGTCCGATGATGGCAGCACAGTTGTAGAGACGGTCGGCATATACTACAGGAAGACCCACGATACCGATGGTAGGGATATCTGCAGTCTGCTCCATAAGCCATGCGAGAGCCTTCTCTGAGTCGCTGAGAAGCTTCTTCTGCAACACCATATCGCCACAGGTGTAACCTACGAGCGACAACTCTGGCATAACAACAATCTCGACACCCTCCTTAAAGGCGTCCTCCATAATCTTGAGAGCACCCTCAGCATTGCTGTGAGCATCGGCGATATGTACACGTGGCACTGCCGCCGCAACTCTCATATATCCATATTGGTTGTTCATAATAGTTAAGTTTATACAAGTTGTGATGGGTATTATGGGTAGAGTTGTGGAGTTCCACTAAAGTTCTGGGTAATTATAGGCGGTTTTTTACCCAGTCCTACCCAGAGCGAAGCGGCTTTACCCAGTACTATCTCACTTTTTACCTATCACTTTTCAGTTTTCACTCATTTTGTTGTTAGAAGGGGTTAGATGCGCCCTCGATTAAGAGGCGGTGGCGATGGGCTGTACTAAATCGTACCGCCCATTGACACCAACGATTGAGAGGGTGCAGATGACCCCTTATCACAACAAAATTACTCTGCCCAGATGCGAGCAAGATTAATAATTGTATTCATCGCCTTCTGCATGGTTGTGAGCGATGCATACTCATAACGACCATGGAAGTTCATACCTCCAGTGAAGAGGTTTGGACAAGGAAGACCCATAAATGAGAGACGTGAGCCATCGGTACCACCACGGATAGGCTTAACAAGTGGCTTAACACCTGCCTCAATCATAGCCTTCTTAGCCTTCTCAATAACCTGTGGATGTGGCTCAACCATCTTACGCATATTGTAGTACTGGTCGCGCATAGAGAGTGTTAGCACCTTCTCGCCATACTTGCGCTGGAGGAAGTTGACAACATCCCACATAAGCTGCTTCTTCTGCTCAAACTTATCTGAGTCGTGGTCACGGATGATGTAGTTAATCTCAGCCTCCTCAACAGAGCCCTTAATACCTACACAGTGGAAGAAGCCCTCGTAGTGCTCAGTGAACTGAGGACGCTGGTCAGCAGGAAGCAATGCGTTCAACTCGCAAGCGATATCGATAGCATTAATCATCTTGTTCTTAGCCATACCAGGGTGAACATTACGACCAGCAATAGCGATCTTTGCACCTGCAGCGTTGAAGTTCTCATACTCCAACTCACCCTCCATACCACCATCCATGGTGTATGCGAAGTCTGCAGCAAACTTCTTAACATCGAAATAGTCTACGCCACGACCAATCTCCTCGTCAGGAGTGAAGCCTACACGAATCTTACCATGCTTAACCTCAGGATGTGCCATAAGCCACTCCATAGCAGTAACAATCTCAGCAACACCTGCCTTGTCATCAGCACCGAGGAGTGTTGTACCATCGGTGTGAATGAGAGTGTGACCCTTGAAGAATGACAACTCTGGGAACTCCTCAACACGCATCCACACGTTGTTGCCAAGCATAATATCACGACCATCGTAGTTCTCCAAGACGTGAGGCTTAACATTTGCACCGCTCATATCTGGTGCAGTATCTACGTGAGATATGAATCCGATAACTGGAGCATTCTCCATGCCCTTAGTTGCTGGAAGTGTAGCCATAACATAACCATACTCATCCATCGTAACCTCCTTAAGACCCAATGTCTCAAGCTCCTCCTTAAGGTGACGAAGAAGCACCTTCTGCTTATCGGTAGAAGGGAACGTGGTGCTTGACTCATCAGACTGAGTATCAAACGATACGTATTTCAAAAATCTCTCTTTTAAGTCCATATTTTATAGTGTTTTAGTTTTTTGTTTTTTACGTTTATATAGGTTAACAGATTTGTCGTCAGAAGGGGTTAGATACAACGCTCGGCGAATTTCTCAGCGATGGGCTGTACTTGGGCGTACTGCCCATTGCTGGGAACATTCGTTAGCGGCAGTAGATGACCCCTTATCACGACAAATTAATTACTCCTCTACTTTTGCGCGTCGCGAATGCCAAATAAAGTAAGCAATGATTGCTGCGTACATCACGATGCCGAGATAGATAGCACCCATTGAGCCTGCCCAATCGGTGAGTACCCAATCAACACCGGCAAAGGCGAGGATAGCACTTACAACACCCATCAACGCACCACCAGCGATGAAGCCTGATGCGATAAGTGTACCACGGCTATTGTTAGCCTTAGCCTTCTCAGGAGTAGCCTTACGGTTTACTGCCCACGCTACAAGACCACCCACTACAAGAGGAGCGTTCAACTCCATAGGGATAAACATACCGAGTGCGAATGGCAATGCTGGCACCTTAGCAAAGGTAAGGATAAGAGCAATAAGAGCACCGAGACCATAGAGAATCCAAGGTGTCGCACCACCTGTCATAAGAGGCTTAATAACCGCCGCCATAGCATTTGCCTGAGGCGCAACAAGAGCATTCTCACCAACAAAGCCGTATGTGTCGTTCATGATGATCATAACACCAGCAACTGTAGCTGCCGATACTGCAGTACCCACAAACTTCCATGTCTGCTGCTTCTTAGGTGTTGTACCGAGCCAGTAACCTACCTTCAAATCGGTGATGAAGCCACCCGCCATAGAGAGTGCTGTACATACCACACCACCAATAACCAATGCTGCAATCATACCGCTTGTACCCTCCAAACCGATAGATACCAACACGAGAGATGATAGGATAAGGGTCATAAGGGTCATACCCGATACAGGGTTAGAGCCTACGATAGCGATAGCATTTGCTGCAACGGTAGTGAATAAGAATGCAATAACAAAGACAATCAACAACGCGATGATGGTCTGGAACCAGTTATGCAACACACCAAACTGGAAGAAGAAGAGTGTTGTAACAAGCACTGCGATGATAACGGTCATGATAACCTTCATAGAGATATCGCGCTGAGTACGTGGCTCCTCAACAGCTACCTTCTTACCACCCAACTCGTTCTTAGCCAACGAGAGTGCCGACTTGATGATACCTGCCTGGCGGATGATGCCGATAAGACCAGCCATAGCGATACCACCAATACCGAGTGGACGACCAATCTCGCGGAAGATACCCTCTGGTGTAGACAAAGCATCGTAGTTGATACCCATAGATGCAAGAGTATCAGGGAGCGTTGCAGGATCGAAAGCACCGAGGATAGGTGTAACCAAAGGAATAACCACAAACCATACAAGAGCCGAGCCACCTGCAATGATAAGTGCATACTTCAAACCGATGATATAACCAAGACCAAGCACCGCAGCCGAAGTATTAAGACCAAAGGTTAGCTTAGCGTTAGCTGCCAATGCCTTACCCCAGCCCCACATCTGTGTTGAGAGTGACGATACCCACGCACCAAATGTAGATACGATAAAGTCGTAGAGACCACCGATAAGACCTGCAGCCACCAAAATCTTAGCCTGCGAGCCACCCTTCTCTCCCGACACCAACACCTCTGTTGTTGCTGTAGCCTCAGGGAAAGGATACTTACCGTGCATCTCCTTAACGAAGTACTTACGGAATGGAATGAGCAATACGATACCGAGGATACCACCGAGCAACGATGATAGGAACACCTGGTAGAACTGTGCATCGAGACCAAGGATATAGAGCGCAGGGAGCGTGAAGATAGCACCCGCCACGATAACACCTGAAGATGCACCAATAGACTGGATAATGACATTCTGACCGAGCATATTCTTCTTGCCACGCATCTGACCAAGACCTACGGCGATGATGGCAATAGGAATAGCTGCCTCAAACACCTGACCTACCTTAAGACCAAGATATGCCGCAGCTGCTGAGAATAGCACTGCCATAAGAACACCTATCGACACAGAGTATGGAGTAACCTCCACTGGAGTCTGGTCGGCACCCATAACAGGGTTGTACTGCTCGCCCTCACGAAGCTCGCGATATGCGTTATCTGGGAGCGATGTAATCTGTTGTTTTTCCTGCATAATATTTTAGTTTTTAGTTGTTACGCACATATAATCAAACAAAGATACGCAAAATATTTGAGACTACAAAATCTCTATTAAAATGAATATTTTTCGACTATTATCTATTTGTTTTTTCGCCATTTATTCGTATCTTTGTCCGATTATATGCTTTAACGAGCAAACAACACTATAGGACAATAAACTAAAAAACTATATATTATGCAGATAGCTGATAAGTATTCACCAGAACAAATCGAACAAAAGTGGTACGATTTCTGGATTAAAGAGAATCTATTTCACTCTGAGCCTGATGCTCGCGAGCCTTACACTATAGTTATCCCACCACCAAATGTAACAGGTATGTTGCACATGGGACACATGCTTAACAACACATTGCAGGATGTGCTCATTCGCCGTGCCCGTATGCAGGGTAAGAACGCATGTTGGGTACCTGGTACCGACCACGCATCTATCGCTACTGAGGCTAAGGTTGTTGCAAAGCTCAAGGCTGAGGGTATCGACAAGTCGTCACTCACACGCGAGGAGTTCTTGGCACACGCTTGGGAGTGGAAGGAGAAGCACGGTGGCATCATCCTCCAGCAATTGCGCAAGCTCGGTGCTTCTTGCGACTGGGAGCGCACATGCTTCACTATGGATAAGGAGCGTTCTGAGAGCGTGTTGAAGGTGTTTGTTGACCTCTACAAGAAGGGTCGTATCTACCGCGGTGTGCGCATGGTAAACTGGGATCCATCAGCACAGACAGCACTCTCTGACGAGGAGGTAATCTACAAGGAGTCTAACGGTAAGTTGTACTACTTGCGTTATAAGATTGAGGGCTCAGATAAGTATATCGTAGTGGCTACTACACGTCCTGAGACTATTCTCGGCGATACTGCTCTCTGCGTTAACCCTAACGATGAGCGTTATCAGCATCTTCCAGCAGATGCACGTGTTATCGTTCCACTCGTAGGTCGCTCTATTCCAATCATCCGCGATGAGTATGTAGACTTGGAGTTCGGTACAGGTGCGTTGAAGGTAACCCCTGCTCACGATGTTAACGACTATATGCTTGGTGAGAAGTATGGCTTGGAGTCTATCGATATCTTCAACGACAACGGTACAATCAACGATAAGGTTGGCATGTACGTTGGTATGGAGCGTTTCGAGTGTCGCCGCGTTATTGAGGGTGACCTCACAGAGGCAGGTCTCATGGAGAAGGTTGAACCTTACACTAACAACGTAGGTTACTCGGAGCGTACAGGTGTGGCTATTGAGCCTAAGCTCTCTATGCAGTGGTTCTTGTCAATGGAGGAGCTTGCAAAGCCTGCTACTAAGGCTGTTTTGGAGGATATCATCAAGTTTGTACCTACAAAGTATAAGAATACATATCGTCACTGGATGGAGAACATCAAGGATTGGTGTATCTCTCGTCAGTTGTGGTGGGGTCACCGCATCCCTGCATACTACCTACCTAAAGGTGGCTATGTAGTAGCTGAGACTGCCGAGGAGGCATTGCGCTTGGCACAGGAGAAGGATGCTTCACTCACTATGGCAGACTTGCGCCAGGATGAGGATGTACTCGACACTTGGTTCTCATCATGGTTGTGGCCTATCTCTGTATTCGATGGCATCAACAACCCTGATAACGAGGAGATTAAGTACTACTACCCTACTAACGATCTTGTGACTGGTCCAGATATCATCTTCTTCTGGATTGCACGTATGATCATGGCGGGCTACGAGTGGCGTAATGAGAAGCCAT
>JAGBUS010000112.1 GCA_017630735.1 Alistipes sp.
GAGACGTGCTCGATTAGTTGTACTTGAATGTTGCCTCGTCTGATACAGTCAACTTCTTGCGACCCTTTGCGCGACGTGCAGCCAATACCTTACGGCCATTGGCAGTAGCCATTCTCTGACGGAAACCGTGCTTGTTAATTCTCTTACGACGAGAAGGCTGATAAGTTCTTTTCATTGCCATAGTTGTATCTGTTTTTTATTGTTTTTGTTCCGCTTATATAGCCTTTAACGCTTCTTTTGCGAGGTGCAAAGGTACAATGAATTTTGTTAATTGCAAATAAATCACCAAAAAAAATGCAGTTTTTCCTCTTTTTAGTGTTAATCCTCGAAAAGATTTATCTCTCCGCGCTCCACTTTTCCGTATATTGCAGCAAGTTCACCGATGGCTGGAGATATAACAGCAAGGGTGTCGGCTATAGCCTTTTCGCCACCACCTTTGATGCGGTATAGGAGAGAGGCATATAGTGCTCGGAAGCATAGCTCGGTGTCGTTGATATCCTCCTTGTCGATGATTGTGCGTAGTCGTGGTAGTTCAGGCGCAAGGCGTGAATATGTCATGCGATAGTGTTCACCCACGGGTAGTTTCATAAGCTGGAGGTGTAGGTTGTGAAGGTCGGCAATAAGGTGGATGGTATGCTCTAGGTGTCCCTGGCTCTCCTTACCCTCCTTGCGTAGTAGCTCCACAATCTGCATATACCAATTAAAGATGTTCTCCTTTTGCTGCTCGTCTGCCCCCTCAATCTTTGCTACTAAGGTAGCGTATATCGCCTCAGGGCTAAACTGCATGGCACGTAGGAGGTCCTCAACCTGCCAAAGATAGAGGATGTACTCTGCAATGTTCTCTTTACGTTTTTGTAGTGCTATAAGCATAGTTGTTGATTTTAAAGCCAGTCGTTAGTGTTATATGTGCTCTTAGGAGCGTTCGGTACATTGCTGAAGTAGGTAAAGCCTGTAAGGTGTTCCAGTTCATCAATGGAGATTATGTCATTTGCTTGTGGTTTGTGTCCCTTGTCTTGCTCGTGACACATCACAAAGGCAGCACACTGTAGTTCGCTTGCCGAACAATCCTTAACACACTTGCCTGTGTTGCCACTCTTTGTGCGTAGGAGTGCGTAGTAGAACATTGTTGGGCGAGATACATCGTCGCGACCTCCAAATGATATTTTCGCAGGACGTGCGGTGTTGCCATATTTGTCTGTATATGTATCGAAATATGTGCCTATGACAACATATAGTGTATCGCTACATACAAGGTCATCAATGTGGTCCTCAAGGTTGTTCCATGCGCCACCTCCAGTGTTAAAGGTGCTGGAGTACTGCGGTGCTATGTTCGAGAAATAGAAGACTTGCTTATTAGTCTCTGTCGACGAGGTGCGCTCCGCAGAGCCAAGCATGTGACCATTGTTACAGCCACTGTCAGCATCCTTCTTTCTATACTGTATATCTGCAGGAATCTGTGGGTCTTGGGTATAGGCATTTGTACGGTTTGCCGAGCCCTCATACATATCGTGGCGCGGTGCTGCTACCCAAACAGGGCAGTGGTGCTCCGATGAGAAACATACCGTATAGTTACGCGCGCTACCGCTATTCTGCGCATTTCTCTCATGTCCAGCACATACATGGTGGGCATAGTATAACGTAGCATCGTTGTCGTCTCGACCATCCTTATCAGAGTCTACCTCTATAGGTAATTCGTACCATCCTGTTCGGTATACATCGCCATTCGAAGGCTCAGGCTCTGGTTCTGGTTCTGGTTCTGGGGTTGGCTCTGGCTCAGGTTCTGGCTCTGGGTTATCGTTAAGAGGTAATGTTTTAAATGTGTCACCTTCGAAGACCCAGCTATCGCCAGTCGCTATAACCAAGATGTCGTAGTCATATTTTGTAGATGGTTTGAGGTCGGTGATGTGTAGCTCAATATTACGACTTATCGGAGCTTCGTGGATTGCGTAGTTCTCGCTACCTGAAAGACTAACTAAAAGAGCAATCTTCTCTATAGCACCATAATTCGAAGCGTTGATAACCGCACAGATTGTAGCATCGGTTGTTGTGACCTCTTCAACGTTGGTCTCAACCAATGAGCATGTGAAGCTATCCTCCTTGTCGCACGATATAATGGTGGCAATAGAGACTACTACCATTATAAATCTAAAAATAAGACGTTTCATCTATTCTCTATTTTTCGAGTCTATCCATATAGTTACAGGACCATCGTTGGTGAGTTCAATCTTCATGTCGGCACCAAATACTCCAGTGGCGACACTGCGTCCGATGCTCTGCTCAACGCTCTTTATGAATCTTTCGTATAGTGGCTTCGACACCGCCTCAGGTGCCGCCTTAATCCATGAGGGGCGATTGCCCTTCTTGGTCATTGCATGGAGCGTAAACTGGCTGATAATCATTATATCGCCACCAATATCCTCCACCGAGAGGTTCATAACACCTGCTTCGTCATCGAAGATGCGTAGTTGCACGAGCTTCTTTGTAAGCCATGTTATATCCTCGTCGGTCTCGTCGTTGCCAACGCCAACAAGCACTACAAGACCTTTACCTATTTGGCTATGTACATTGCCATCTATATGGCATCGCGCCTCTGTAACACGTTGTATTAGAAGTCTCATTACTGTGCCTCCTCAAAGAATTTCCAAAGACTGTCGTTAGGTACAGGTGCGGTTACAGATATTGTTTTGCCTCCTACAGGGTGAGCAAACTCCACGCGACGTGAGTGTAGCGAGATGCTACCATCCTTATTCGAGCGTTTTGCACCATACTTCAAATCACCCTTAATCGAACAGCCTATGGCTGAGAGCTGTGCACGTATCTGATGGTGACGACCTGTCTTGAGGTCTACCTCTACTAAGGTGTAGTTTGTCGATGCGCCCAATACTTGATAGTCGAGTATCGCTTCTTTGCCATCGCCCTTAGGTCGCTGGTGAGCATGTGAACGGTTGGTCTTAGGGTTGCGCACAATCCAGTGGTGGAGTGTGCCCTCCTCGTCATTAGGACGATTCTCTGTCACTGCCCAATATGTCTTCTTAATCTTATGCTCACGAATCATCTCGTTGAGACGTGCAAGAGCCTTTGATGTCTTGGCAAAGACCACAGCTCCGCTTACTGGTCGGTCGATGCGGTGTACTACGCCCAAGAATACAGCACCAGGCTTATGATCGCGAATCTTTATCATCGCCTTAATCTGATCCTCAATAGCTTCGGTGCCATCAGGGTCGCTCTGCACGAGGTCGCCAGCACGTTTGTTAACGATGATAAGGTGGTTATCTTCGTAAAGTATATCGTTGATTGTAAACATACTACAGTGTAAATGTAAAGGGTAATAATTTTTCTGCTGAATCAATGGCTGTGGCTGTGTCGGCACCAGACATGATAACTCGTATAGGATGCTTCTGTCTACGTTCCACATCCACAATCACCTGTCGGCACTGACCACATGGGTAGCACTCTCGCTCTGCAGGCTCTGAAGCTATGGCAAGGGTCTCGATAGGGTCATCTGCATAGTTCGACTCAATGTAGAAGAGTAGTGAACGCTCAGCGCATAGACCTGCTGGATATACCTCGCTCTCGAAGTTCGAGGCATGGAATGTGCGACCACTCTTTAGGCGCACTGCTGCACCAACGTGGAAGTTTGAGTATGGCGCATTTGCGTTTTTTGTCGCCTCCTTAGCTTCGCACACCAGCTCATAATCTGCCTGTGGCAACTCCTCTAAAGAGGTATATCGGCTGTATGCTATCTCCAAAATTTGTTTCATCTTAGAACTCTTTTGGTTTATATTATGTGCAAAGATAACAAAAAAAGTGAAAGGTGAAAAGTGAAAGGTGAAAAGTGTGGTATATATTGAGGATTGATGGGTAGAGATAGGGATAGATGGGTAACACTCTTTAAAACAAGAAGAGAGTCATAGGAAACTCCCTATCGTTTCCCATAACTCCCTATAATTATCCATCAATCGCCTCATTGAGGTTGCTCATTACTAAATGTAGTAGTAGATATTATCGTAATCCTCAATGTCTACTGTGGTGCGAAGTAGTGTGCCATCTTCTGCATAATCGAGGTCGATGTCGGTGAGGTAGCCATTTATTACAATCTCAGCCTCAATGAAATAGATGGTGTCGTTACCATTGCGCTCCAGACGTTCTACATCGTCAACAGGCGTTGTTGTGCCATACTCCGTCTCAAAAGCTGTGCGTACGGCTGCGGGAAGCTCCGAATACTTGATGTCGAATCGTGTCATAACCCACTTGCCATCCTTCGTGTACCACGCCTCACACTCACCCTGTCCAGGGATGTGGAACTCGGCAACGGCATAGCCACGCTTCTTCTCCCACTCTACATCTACGGCAGATGGATATTGCTCTTGAAATGCGCTACGTGTTGATGTCGGTGCATCGTAGTGATCGCAAGCTGTTATGGATAAGGTAACAGCGAGTGTTGTTATGATATATGCAAACAGTCTCATAATTTCCTTAAAATTAAATTGTTAATAAATTCGTTTTTATATTAATCGTCAATCTCAACCAGGCAACAATCGTTGTTAAACTTAAGCTCATGACCGCCTGTTATCTTAACCTCCCAACCGCTATGCTTGCGCTTAAGTTCTGTAATTTTGCTGTTGGGGTAATGGGTTTTGATATGCTCGGCAATCTTCTCTGGCACGAGGTTGTGGGGTACTGCGCTGTATCGGCAATCTATCTCTCTCCACTCTCCGTCGCCATTAAATTCAAGTTTCGTACCAGAGGTGAAAATAACCTTATATTCATTGTGCATAATATCCTTGTCAAGGGTAATATGTGAAACTTTCTCCTTTGCAAAGTTATTGCTTATGAATGACTTAGCTTTAGCTGGTAGCTCGCTATAGTCTATAGGTTTGTCGTCGTCAAGACGGATGTTGCTTGTGGCAAATGCTGTTGATGCAGTAAGAATTATAGATAGAATAATCGCTGTAATTTGTCTCATAGTTGTATTATTTTTAGTTATACTTATTTATTTTATGTTTATTTCCGGTTGCAAATATTGTGCAATTTTTTCAAACTACAAACAAAAATATTCTAAAATATGATTTTTGGGGTTAAAATTTCTGCATATTGGGGGTATAATTGGTTATTTATGAGAAAAATTTATGGTAACAGTGTCGACACTACGAAATTTTTTATATCTTTGTATGACTATACTATTATGAAATAATAACCTTAATATTATGGCGAACACTATATACCGTCTTGAGGAGGTTAGGTGTGGCGATAAGCGTTTGGAGCGAGAGTTCCTTGACCTCCCTAAGAAGATATACAAGGGTAACCCTAACTGGGTGTGTCCATTTGATAGCTCGATACTTGCGGTATTCGACCCTGCGAAGAATAAGCTCTTCAAGGATGGTGAGGCTATTCGCTGGGTGGCATATAATGCCCAAGGCGAGTGTGTTGGACGCATCGCTGCGTTCTATGATAAGGGTCATGCGTATGGCTATGAGCAGCCTACGGGAGGTTGTGGTTTCTTTGAGGCTATAGATGATCAGGAGCTTGCCAATATGCTCTTTGATGCTTCGCGCGATTGGCTAAAGGAGCGAGGCATGGAGGCTATGGATGGGCCTATAAATTTTGGCTCACGTGATGCATGGTGGGGACTCCTTGTGGAGGGATATGAGTATCAGCCACTCTTTGAGAATCCTTATCATCCGCCTTACTATAAGGAGTTGTTTGAGAACTATGGTTTTCAGAACTACTTTAATCAGAATACCTACGTATGGAACATCTACGACGATGATGTAAACGAGATTGTCCACGAGCGTGTTAAGCGTCTTATGTCAACGCCAGGCTATCGTTTTGCATCTATTGGCAAGGAGGATTTATACTCGGCGGTGGAGAAGATTCGCACAATCTACAACAAGGCGTGGGCGTTGTTCACGGGTGTGCAACCTATGAGTGTTGAGGAGGCGCGACAGATGGCCGACGTTATGCGTCCAATTATCGACCGCAACCTTATCTGGTTTGCCTACTTCAACGACGAGCCTATTGGCTTCTTTGTTATGGTACCGGACTTGAACCGCCTTATCGGCAAGTATAACGGTAAGTTCGGCATCGTAAACAAGCTTCGTATGATGTGGGACTTGAAGGTGAGGAAGAAGTGCGATAGAATATTCGCTATCATCTTTGGCGTTGCACCAGAGTTTCAGGGCAAGGGTGTAGAGTCGGGATTTATGAAGGCGATGCTCGATGGCTATATCCGCACCGCAAAGAACGAGTATAAGAGTGTGGAGCTTGCGTGGATTGGTGACTTCAACCCTGTGATGAATCGTATGGTGGAGAAGTATGTGTGTGCGCGTAAGCACAAGATGCACACAACATATCGCTACCTCTTCGACCGCACGAAGGAGTTTACACGTTGTCCACGTGTGGGCTTCAAGCCACGCTCTACTCAAGAGGTGCCAAAGGCATAATACAAGAATGAACTAATAATAAAACCAAATAACTTAAAACTATACAAACCAATGAAAACAACAGCTTTTACAAAGTACCATATCGCGAATGGTGCTAAGATGGCAGAGTTCGCAGGTTACAATATGCCTATCGAGTTCTCAGGTATCAACGACGAGCATATCAATGTCCGCGAGAAGTGCGGTGTGTTTGATGTGAGCCATATGGGCGAGATTTGGGTTAAGGGCCCACGTGCTACGGAGTTCTTGCAGCGCATCACAACTAACAACGTATGTGACTTGTTCGACGGTAAGGTTCAGTATACTACAATGCCTAATGGTAAGGGTGGTATCGTTGATGATATCCTTGTATATCGCCTTAATGAGGAGAAGTATATGCTTTGCGTAAACGCAGCAAATATCGATAAGGATTGGAATCATATCTGCGAGCAGGGTAAGGAGTATGGTATGAACCCAGGCGTTGAGCTTGAGAATGCTTCTGATAAGACTGCTCAGCTTGCTATTCAGGGTCCTTTGGCTATGCAGCTCGTGCAGAAGATGACCGAGGAGCAGGTGGTAGATATGGAGTACTACACATTCAAGCTCTGCAAGGTTGCTGGTTGCGACGTTATCCTCTCAACAACAGGTTACACAGGCTCTGGCGGTTGTGAGATCTATATGTACAACGAGGATGCCGACACTATTTGGGAGGCAATGTGGAAGGTAGGCGAGGAGTTCGGTTTGAAGAACATCGGTCTCGGCGCACGTGATACATTGCGCTTGGAGAAGGGTTTCTGCCTCTATGGTAACGATATCGACGACACTACATCTCCTATCGAGGCCGGTCTTAACTGGCTTACAAAGTTTGTGGAGAACAAGCCATTCATCGACCGCGAGTTGATGGAGAATCAGAAGAAGAATGGCGTAAGCCGCAAGTTGGTAGGCTTCAAGCTTATCGACCGTGGTGTGCCACGTCATGAGTATGAGTTGGCAGACCTTGAGGGTAATGTCATCGGTCACGTAACATCTGGTACTATGTCTCCATGCTTGAAGGTGGGTATCGGTATGGGTTACGTTAAGCCAGAGTTTGCTAAGGCAGGTACTCAGATTGCAGTTGTTGTACGCGGTCGCTTGCTAAAGGCTGAGGTTGTACGTCTTCCATTCGTATAATAAATATATGTATATAGGTTATTCGGCATCTTTTTGAGGTGCCGAATAGCTCTTTTTATAAAAAAGGTGAAAATTTTTGACAAAGAGGGATATATTTACAAAATTTATCTTACCTTTGTAATGTATTTTAGGACTACGATGTCCAGTGCAAAGAAAATTTACTTTTTAATTAATCACATTATAACCTTTTAACTTAACTAAAACTATGGATGTAAAAGTTATTATGGCTAACTTGGAGGCTAAGCACCCAGGTGAGAGCGAGTATTTGCAGGCAGTTCAGGAGGTATTGGAGTCTATCGAGGAGGTATACAACCAGCACCCTGAGTATGAGGCAGCTAAGATTGTAGAGCGTATGGTAGAGCCAGATCGTATCTTCACTTTCCGTGTAACATGGGTTGACGATGCAGGTCAGGTTCAGACTAACCTCGGTTACCGTGTACAGTTCAACTCTGCTATCGGTCCTTACAAGGGCGGTTTGCGTTTCCACCCAGCTGTTAACCCTTCAATGTTGAAGTTCCTCGGTTTCGAGC
>JAGBUS010000113.1 GCA_017630735.1 Alistipes sp.
CTCAACACCCTCCTCGATAGTGTTGGTGATGCGTGATGGGATTACAGGCTCGCCAATGCGAACACACAAATCCTTAAACAACTCACGGTCCTCGGCCTCCTCGATAGAGGTGAACGATGTACCGAGAATCTCAACACCACACTCCTCCAAGATACCCTTCTTAGCAAGCTGCACAGCAAGGTTCAAACCTGTCTGACCGCCCAAGCCTGGAACGATAGCATCAGGACGCTCGTAGCGGATAATCTTTGCAACATACTCAAGGGTCAATGGCTCCATATACACCTTATCGGCGATATGGGTATCTGTCATGATGGTTGCAGGGTTAGAGTTAACAAGGATAACCTGATAACCCTCCTCCTTAAGAGCAAGACACGCCTGTGTACCTGCGTAGTCGAACTCTGCGGCCTGGCCAATAACGATAGGACCTGAGCCGATAACCATTACTTTCTTAATATCTGTTCTCTTTGGCATAGTTTACTTCTCCATTAGGTTGATGAATTTATCGAAGAGATATGTGCTGCATGACTCAGGCGTGCAATCTGGCTGATACTGCACTGAGAATACCTTGTCTACTACAGACTCGGCACCAGCAACTGCGTTGTCCAAAAGGTTACGGTGTGTAACGACGAGCGATGTGCCGTTCAACGACTCCTCATCGATTACGTAGCCGTGGTTCTGCACAACAATCTCCAACTTACCACTCTCCAAACACTTTACAGGGTGGTTTGCACCGCGGTGACCAACCTTCATCTTTACGTTCTTAGCACCATAGCTCATAGCAATAAGCTGATGACCAAGGTCAACACCAAAGATTGGCAACTTACCGCGTAACGCCTTCAAGGTCTCGCAGATAACCTCCGCATCGGCTGGATTACCAGGACCGTTAGATACGAATACGCCATCTGGATTAAATGCCATGATCTCCTCGGCTGTAGAGTTGTAAGGTACGATAGTTACGTTGCAACCCTTAGCATTAAGCTGGCGAATAAAGCTATACTTGATACCGCAGTCGATAGCCACAACGTCGTACTTGTGGTTTGGTGTACGTGAGAACCAACGCTTCTTGCAGCTAACACGTTCCAAAAGGTTGTGACGAAGCTCTGTTGTACGCAACAACTCCATAACCTCCTCGTATGGCATAGCGTAGTCTACGATAGCAGCCTTCATAGTACCCTCGTTGCGGATGATACGTGTAATCATACGTGTATCCACGCCACTGATACCTGGAACATCAAGCTCCTCGAAAGCCTCGTTTAGGGTCTTTGTGTAGCGGAAGTTGCTTGGTGAATCGCAGCACTCGCGAACTACCATACCACCCATAGATGGGAACTTACTCTCGTAATCCTCATCTGCAAATCCGTAGTTACCCATCAAAGGATAGGTCATAACCACAATCTGATCTGTGTAAGTTGGATCGGAAACAATCTCCTGATAGCCTACCATAGAGGTATTGAACACCAACTCGCATACCGCTGTACGGTTCGAGCCGAAGCCATAGCCAGGAAACTCCTTACCGTTCTCAAGCACAAGTTTCTTAGTAAAAGGTTTCATCTAATTGCTGTTTTTATATTATTTGTTTTTGTTGTCGTATACTACATTGCCACGGTGCAGGGTCATCACAACATCGCCAACCATATCTCTGCCGTCGAACATCGTAATCTTACCCATAGAGTAGAACTTCTCGCTATCTACCCTCCACTCCTTATTCACATCAAGAAGCACCACATCGGCTCTCTCGCCAACCTCGATACCACCCTCAATACGGAATACCTTACGTGGATTCTCACTCATAATCTTCACAAGGTGCTCCAATGTGATAATACCCTTCTTCACAAGGTGAGTATTGAGAGCTGCAAAGGCTGTCTCTAAGCCTACGATACCCATAGCACTATCCTTCAAGCCTCGTGACTTCTCCTCGATGCTATGAGGTGCGTGGTCGGTAGCAATCATATCGATGGTACCATCCTTGATACCCTCTACAAGTGCTGCACGATCCTCCGCTGAGCGGATTGGGGGGTTCATCTTCCAACGTGCATCCTCCTGAAGATCCATATCTGTGAAGATAAGGTAGTGAGGACCTGTCTCGCATGTTACCTTCACGCCACGAGCCTTAGCCTCGCGTACCAACTGCACAGTCTCCTTTGTTGAGATATGACATACATGATAGCGACATCCCAAACGCTCTGCAATCTCGATATCACGCTTAACCTGCGCCCACTCACTCTCAGAGCAGATGCCCTTATGACCATGCTGACGAGCATACTCGCCATCGTGGATATAGCCACCCTTGAGCAACTCCTCAACCTCGCAGTGTGCCGCGATAAGAGCATCATACTTCACAGCCTCGGTCATTGCGCGCTCCATCATGCCATCCACCTGCACACCACTACCATCATCCGAGAAGGCACATACCTTGTCGTGCAACGACTCCACATCTACCAACTCCTCGCCCTTGCGACCTATGGTAATTGCTGCGTATGGCAACACCTCAATCTTAGCATCGCGGTCGATGATATCCTGCTGCACCTTTAGGTTCTCAACACTATCTGGCACAGGGTTGAGGTTTGGCATAGGACACACTGTGGTATATCCACCACGTGCTGCAGCCATAGTACCTGTCTCGATGCGCTCCTTGTATCCAAAGCCTGGCTCGCGAAGGTGTACGTGAACATCTACAAACGCTGGGGCAACCATAAGACCCTCAGCATTTATGACCTTATCACCTGCCTCTACCGTAATATTTTCGCCACGCTCAGCGATGCGACCATCTAAGATTGCAATATCCTCAACACCACGACCTACGACGTAGCCTCCCTTGATGATTGTTCTTGTCATTCCCATATATAAAAAAACAGGCGACCCAAAGAGCCGCCAATATCAATTAAAAACAATGATTCCCAATGAAT
This sequence comes from Alistipes sp., assembly GCA_017630735.1. Taxonomy (GTDB): domain Bacteria; phylum Bacteroidota; class Bacteroidia; order Bacteroidales; family Rikenellaceae; genus Alistipes. Next base: position 2,907 of record JAGBUS010000113.1, read on the forward strand.
TAAAACGTCGAGAAACAACCCACGCCTGCTTGCTAAGCAGAGCACAATTACAAAGGTTATGTGTCGCACGTTTCATATATAATCCCAAATTTGTGCAAAGATAAGTATTTTTTCGATTCCTCGCAATATTTTGCACTATATTTTCGGATTATACTGCCGATGCAATCACACCCTCGATAATTGCCCAGCAGATATATCTGCCACACTTACCCACAAACATCCAAAATGCCGAGGGCAAAAACTTCGCCTTGTAGAATCCTAACACTATAGCAAAGATATCACCCACAAAGGGTGTCCACGTTAGCAACGCCAGTAGCGAGCCCCACCGCGTAACCTTCGCTTTGTGCTTCTCAATAGTCTCAGGCTTTACACGAAACCACCTTTCCAGCCACTCCAACTTACCGAGCCATCCCATCCAATAACCGATAAGACCCCCCACCCAGTTACCGAGCGTAGCCACAACCACCGTCGTAACAGGCTCACCACCAGCCACAAGCATACCCAGCAGCAACACATCGGAGCTAAACGGAAATATCGTCGCCGCAAGCAACGACCCCACAAACAAACCTATATATCCAAACTCAAGTAGTGATTCCATAACAATGCAAAGATAACGAAAATTAGGAATTAGTAGTGAGTAATTAGTAATCATTTCGCCTCTGCGAGACGATTAAGAAATAAAGAAGTTAGGGAGTTTAAGGAAGTTAAGGTGTTAGCGACTTAATCACTAACTTCCCTAACCTCTCTAAACTCCCTAATCTACCTATCATCGCCTCACAAAGGCGACACATTACTAATTAGTAACTTACCACTCGATGAACTCTCCAGTGCCACGGAAGACACCTGAGATACGGTGACCCTCATCATCAACACAGTCGATAGTGAAGGTATAAACATCGTTAGCATCCTTCTCGACAACGATTTTACCATCTACGAGTGGAGCAAAGTCCAAATATCCTGCAGTCATATACCACGTATTGGTCTGCATATACTGACCGCCACCCATATCCTCCATACTGCCAATAATGAAGTGACCAGCAGAGGTACCTGGGGTATATGTACCGCAGATATCTGTACCGCCACGTGGCAACTGAAGGTCGAGCTGGAACTCATCACCAAACTCCTCGCCTGTCTCGATATCCAACTCCTCGAAGAGGTATACTGAGCAAGTATCGGCACTTGATGTATAATAGCTACCGAGGTAAGCACCTACGAACAAGCCATCATTGATATCGAAGTAGTAATCGCGACGCAGTGTGCTATAACCACTGTTATTATCAGCCTCATAGAAGTCAATAGCAAGGCTACCCTCATAACGAAGGTAGTGTACCTTACCATCCTCAAGGGTTACAAAAGCCTCAAGAGACTCCTCGCCAACAACAAGGCGCACCTCCGAGTAGCGCAACGATGTAGCACCCTCAGATGTAGTCTGCACAAGGCGGCTATAACCGTCGTTGATAACACCCGCCTTCTTCTCGAAACCGAGAGTATACTCACCAGCAGGGATTACTGCAACACCATCTACAGCAGGCGTAGCAGCATAGAGGTCAAAGAGATAGTACGAAGCATCATCATACATATTACCGCTCTGATTAAGACCCTTATCCGACACCATAAGATTATAGCTATAGCCCTCAGCACCCTCGACGATATCGAGGTAGTAGCTACCATTCAGGGTCTTAGCCTCGAACATAACATCAACATTGAGCTTAGCACGCTGCATAATGCTTACTGAGAAACTCTCCGTGCCATACGTTACCGTAATAGTACCGCGACGATCCTCCTCAACATCATTTGCTGCAACCTCGTATGCGATAGTCTCACCCACCGAAGCCACAATCCAATCTACTGAGCTTACAGCCTCAAGCTCCACGCCCTTAACTGCATTCTCAAGCGTATAGGTAATCTCACCTGCGCCACCCTCAGCATCAAACCAAAGTGAACTCTTAGATGTGAGTGTTAATACAGGAGGGTCAACTGGCGTTGGCTCTGGTGTTGGCTTCTCGGTGTCGCAAGCAACGACACCAAGAAGCGCAGCCAAAAGAAAAATTATCTTTTTCATTTATAATAAATATAAGTAAGGACTACTCTGGATCAGCAGGACGGAATGCCTCTGACATAAATACTGTTGTCGTAGGACCATTGTTGAATCCCCAAACAACGACAACATAGTCGCTAAAGCCATTTACACTCTTACCGAGGTCGCTATTGCTAAGGGTCTGCTCGCCAGTGAAGAGACGTGGAGCAAGCTGTGAATCGTACTCTGGGAGGAGGTATGCGATAAGCTCATCGTAGCTCTTCTCCTTATCTGGACCATAGTTACTTACTGTACCTACCTTCTCGACTGTTACATAGTACTGGTCGTTGTTTGTAGGTGTCACGGTAAAGTTTACCGATGACTTAGTGAATGAGTTGATAGTGATTGTAAACTCGTTTGATGACTGCTGTGGTGTAAGAGTAGTAAACTCCTTGAGAATCACGTCAGTGTTACGAGTGCCATCTGCACCAACACCAAAGATTGCAAATACATACTCTGTATTCCAAGTAAGCTTACCGATATCAGCTACACCACTACCCTCGTTAGTGTACCACGATGCCACTGTAGCAACATCATAGCCATAAGATGCAGCATCGCTCTCCCAACCAGCATATACCTTCTCGTAGAAGGCCTCGGCAGAGCCATAATACTCGTTGAACTCAGCCTTTGTACGGCACTCATAGTAGTAACGGAAATCGCTATTAGGAATTACATAGATATCTGCACCATTCCACGCGAGGTTTGTAACCTCAACGTCGAGTGCTGGAGCAGCCTGAGGCTCCGCAGGAGTTGAGATAAGCTCGCTGAGGAATACCTCCGAAGTCATACTCTTTGTATCAGGGTTGTAGCCAAAGACAACAACATAATAGTCGCTCTCGGCCTGCACCTCTACCTCCTTCTGTACAGTGCCGCTGATGAGGTTAGCGTTAATGTTACCCTCGATGAGTGATGCTGCAAGTGCTGCGCCACCATCCTGACCTACCTCGGCTGCGGTGTGCAATGCGTGGTAGTAGGTAGCACTGCTATTAGGCACTACGCTGTAGATAACCTTGCGATGGTTATACTCATCTACGTAGATTGCTGGCTCGAAGTCTACCTCAGGGTCTGCAGGCTTAAACTCCTCAGACATAAAGACTGTGGTTGTAGGACCATTCTCGAAGCCCCAAACAACAATACGATAAGTCTTAAAACCATTTACGCTCTTGCCGAGGTCGCTATTGGTGATTGTCTGCTTACCTGCGAATGTACGCTGCTCGATTGTTGACTCATAGTCAGGTATGAGATACTTAATGAGGTCCTCATATGAGTTCTCCTTGTCAGGACCATAAGGTGCCAACACGTCTACAGTCTCGATAGTCACGTAGTAAGGCTCATCAGTTGTAGGCTCCACGGTGAACTCTACCGATGACTTTGTCATAGCGTCGATGGTGATTGTGAAGGTGTTGTCAGATGGCACTGGTGCAGTTGTGCGGAACTCCTTAACAGTAACATAGCCTGTCTGTACGCCCTCTTCGTCCATACCGAAGCAGTATGCTACATACTCGCTATCCCAATCCATATTGTAGATATCATCATACTTAACATCGTATGTTCTCTCGCCAGAGCGCTGCTCGAAGCCCATATAGTACTGCCAAGGATCATCGTAACCCATATCGATATACTGCTCGGCTGTCTCCTGCCACTCGGCAATGCGTGCAGCAACAAGAGTCTCAGGATCCTCAACATATGGAGCGAAGGCCTCCTTAGTCATCACGCCAAGGATATACTCAACATCCTCCGATGGGGTAACACTGATATACGCATTATTCCAAGTAATCTCGCTAACCTCGAGTGTGAATGATGCCAACTCAGGCTCTGGGGTTGGCACTACGCTCTTTGCAGCCTGTGTCACAGCGATAGTACGTGCCTCGGCACCAGTGTACTCCACATTAAGAGTAGCCTCACGAGCCTCCTCAAGGTCGTTTGCAGCAACCATAAAGCTGATTGCGCCATCCTCGGCAGTAACATCCTCAATCCACACTACATCCTCTGTAATTGCGATAGTCACACCCTCAACAGGGTTCTCAACAGTATAGTTTACGGTAAACTCACCACCCTCTGCCGAAGCCTCAACGCTCTGCTTATCAAGGGTTACCACAGGAGCCTCAACCACTGGTTCTGGCTCTGGAGTATCAGGGTTACACGCAACAAGCGCAAAGGCACTCATTGCCAAAAGACCAAAAATCTTTTTCATAACAATATCAATTATTTTAGGTTAGTTTTCGTCACTTCGCTACGCCACCCTTATGCTGGGCGCTGTGGAGTTGTAAACTCGTAAATCTTAAGAGGAGTTGTTGGACCATTCTCGTCAACACCAAATACGAACACACCATACTCGCGGCTTGGACTAAAGAACTGGTTACGAACTTCGTGAGGCTGGTAAACGAACTCACCCTGCCAACGGTAATCCTCAAGAACCTCCCAAGACTGCTTTGATGCGTTGAGGAGAATCTGATACATAATGTAATCCTCGTCGCTGCGGCCAGTGTTATCAGCAGTGAAGTACCAATCATACCAGCTCATATTGGTGATTGTTACGTAGTACTTAACCTCTGGGTCCGAAGGGATAATCTTTGCAGATACAGCAAACTTATTGAAAGCAGTATCCCACTCTGTTGACAAAATCTCAACATCGAAGGTTACATCCTTTGTCTCGGTTTTTGGGCTTGTTTTGAAGTGCTTCTTGGTCATCTGTGTTGTGAGGTTACCCTCTGTATCAAGACCATAAGCATATACCATATACTCATTATCCCACATCAACACGTTGTAAAGCGAGTCAGAGCTATCCTCTGTAACACCATTTGTAAGGTCCCAGTTCATAACCTCCTTCCAATCCAAGCCCTCCAAATCGGCGTAATACTGCCAAAAACCAAAGTCGTTCTGAATAAGGAGGTTATCGCTATTATCGAACCACTCATCGTACTCTGAAATTTCCTCAATCCACCAGAAGTAGCTCATCTCTGGGTCATTAGGAGTGATTTTAACATCTGCGCTGATACCTGTGATGTTTGTTACGTCGATTGCAAACTGCTCTGTTCCGTCAGGAGTTGTGATACGCTCAGAACGCAACAAATCACCAAATATAGTCTCCTGCTCGCTGTCATACTGGAAGTAGAGCAGGCGGTAGTGTGAGTGCGCGATAAGACCACCAAATGTCAAAGTCTGCTCACCGCGGAATATCAACTGCTCAGCATTAGGCTGTGAGAGCTGGTCTAATACGATTAGCTCATCCTCGCCACCGAGATACTTCTCAGTATCCGAAGCAAGACAAGCGTAGTAGTAGTCTACCTCCTCCGATGGAGTGATTGTGATGGTTATCGAATCCTCGAGTACCTCATCAATAGTTACCTCGAAAGTACCCTCTACCAAAGGCTTTGGGTCCACTGGCTCTGGAGTTTTAGCAGGCTCCTTGTCACAACCCACTGTGAGGGCTGTCGCAAACATCAAGCACAATGCAAGTGCTTTAGTGTAGAAAATTCTCATTTTTAAAATTTTTTAGTTTTTTTTTAGGTTGATTACATTTTTTTTTAAAAAGCAGTGCAAAGATATATAAAAATATTATTCTCCATAATTTTCCGCAATAATTTTATTCCCACAAATAAAAAAATTGGTATTTTTGCTTATATTTTGCCAAAAATAATTACCTTTGCGATGTGAAACATTGTGTCATTATGAATATGCCACAACGTAGCGACAGGAAAAAGAGTTTAAACTTTGTACATATAACTAATCGTTAAACAAATCAAATGAAGCGTATTTTGGTTTTGGGTGCCGGTGGTCAGATTGGATCTGAGTTGGTACCATATCTTCGCTCAATCTATGGAGCATCGAATGTTGTTGCAACAGACGTTAAGCACAACGCAGTTTTGGCTGAGGCTGGTCCTTTCGAGTCACTCGACGCACTCGACGCAAAGCAGTATGCTGAGGTTGTAAACAAGTACAACATCGACTCTATCTTCAACCTCGTTGCTCTTCTTTCAGCAACAGGCGAGAAGAACCCTCAGTTGGCTATGCGCATCAACATGGGCGCATTGGAGAACTCATTGGAGATTGCTCGCGAGAAGAACTGCGCAGTATTCACTCCAAGTTCTATCGGTGCTTTCGGTGGTGATTTCCCACGCGACAAAACCCCACAGGATACTGTAATGCAGCCTAACACTATCTATGGTGTTTGCAAGGTTACAGGTGAGCTTTTGTCAAACTACTACCACACACGCTTCGGCGTTGATACACGTTCGGTACGTTTCCCAGGTATCATCTCTAACGTAACTCTCCCTGGTGGCGGTACTACAGACTACGCAGTAGAGATCTACTACGAGGCTGTTAAGGGCAACAAGTTCGTATGTAACATCGCTCCAGATGTATATATGGATATGATGTATATGCCTGATGCATTGCGTGCTACAGTTGAGCTTATGGAGGCTGATCCTGCAAAACTTAAGCACCGCAA
>JAGBUS010000114.1 GCA_017630735.1 Alistipes sp.
ATGGTTGAGACTATCGCTGAGCCACGTGAGGACTACAAGCCATTTGTTCCACGTATCGTTCAGATCTCTATCCCACAGGAGTTCATCGGTGCTGTTATCGGCCCTGGTGGTAAGGTTATTCAGGAGATTCAGAAGACTACAGGTACTACAATTACTATCACAGAGGTTGATGAGAAGGGTATTGTAGATATCTTTGGTCAGAATAAGGAGGCTTTGGATGCTGCGTTGTCACGTATCAAGGGTATCGTTGCTGTTCCTGAGATTGGTGAGACTTACAACGGTAAGATTCGCTCTATCGTAGACTTCGGTGCATTTGTAGAGATTCTTCCTGGTAAGGATGCTTTGTTGCATATCTCTGAGATTGACTACAAGCGTTTTGAGACTATGGAGGAGACAGGTCTTAAGGAGGGCGATATGATTGAGGTTAAGCTCGTTGCTAAGGATCAGAAGACAGGCAAGCTTAAGCTCTCTCGCAAGGCGTTGCTCCCTAAGCCAGAGGGTTGGGTTGAGCGCGAGCCACGCGAGCGTAAGCCACGCGAGGGTCAGGAGAAGCGCGAGCACCGCGGTCCACGTCGCGACAATAAGTAAGAATTAACTGTCGTTCGCCATATATATAATAAAATATGGCGATACGACGTTAATATAAAAACCAAACAGAAAGAAAACTTAATTTATTAACAAAACATTTTTAGACATCTATGAAGAATCTTTTCAAAGTAAGCGCAGTGCTTGCCGTAGTAGTTCTAACCCTTTCGGGCTGTAACTGCTTTAAGAAGATGGCCAAGAACCAGAGCGAGGTGAATGTAACATGTACACCTGAGGTTTTGGTTTTGAACAATGGTAAGGTGGATGCCGACATCGAAGTAACATTCCCAGTAAAGTATTTTAATGCTAAGGCTGTATTGAAGGTTACTCCTGTAATCGTATTCGAGGGCGGTGAGGTAGCTGGTACTACTCAGTATTTCCAGGGCTCAAAGGTTGATGACAACTACACTGTTATCGACAAGAAGATGGGTGGTAACTATACCATGCACGTATCTTTCCCATACGACGATCGTATGGCTTGCTCAGAGCTTCAGCTTCGTGCTGAGATCAAGTGCCCTAAGGGTAACTGCAAGGAGTTTACATTGGTTAACTTGAACAACGGTGCTATCCCTACAAAGGAGGAGGCTGCAATTTTGGCAGTTGGTGGTGCTGAGGCAGCAGCTATTGAGTATGCATTTGGTCTTACTATCGCTCAGGGTGTTAACACTTTGCAGCGTGACCTTAACTATGCAGCAGCTATGCAGCCAATGGAGTCAGGTTACAAGAATGTAATCACTGAGGTTACTAAGGCTGATTATAAGTATGCTATCAACTCTTCACGTTTGAGCAAGAAGGATAAGAGCAGCGAGGAGCTTTCAGCATTCCAGCAGAAGGCAGCTGACCAGAAGGACAACGATCGCATCAAGCAGAACATCTATGTTAATGGTTATGCATCTCCAGATGGTCCTGAGAAGTTCAACGATAAGCTCTCTGCAGCACGTAGCGAGTCTGGTAAGAAGGCTGCTGAGGAGTTGCTTAAGGAGCTAGGTCTCTCTCTCGACGCTTCATCATACGGTGAGGACTGGGAGGGCTTCAAGGAGCTCGTAGCAGCATCAGATATCGAGGATAAGGCACTTATTCTCTCAGTTTTGGAGAGCTACAACTCTTCTACAGAGCGTGAGGCACAGATTAAGAACATGAGCTCAGTATTCTCAGCTTTGAAGGATGAGATTCTTCCACAGCTTCGTCGTGCACAGCTTGTAAATTCATCAGATATTACTGGTAAGACAGACGATGAGATGGCTGCATTGGTACGTGCTGGTAAGTTCGCTGAGTTGGATGAGAAGGAGATGCTTCACATCGCTTCTACAGGTAAGTTGACTGCTGCTGAGAAGGTTGCTACTTTGGAGGCTGCTGCACGTGAGTACAAGAGCGCAGTTGCTTACAATAACCTTGGTGTTGCTTATGCTGAGGTAGGTGAGGGTGCTAAGGCTGCTGATGCTTTTGCAAAGGCTGTTAAGGCTGGTGGCAACTCTTCTGCTATCAACAACAACCTCGCACTTGTTAACCTTATGAATGGTAATACTGAGGCTGCTAAGGCTTACACTATGAATGCTTCTAAGGAGGCTAAGGCTTTGGCTGCTGCAGCTGAGGGTAACTACGCACAGGCTCAGTCACAGCTTGAGGGTTACAATGCTGCTGTTGCTGCAACTATGAACGCAGACTATACAGCTGCTAAGCAGTTCATTGCAAACGATGTAACAGCTGCTGCTGACTACCTCCGTGCTGTAATCGCTTCTAAGCAGGGTGATATGGCTGCTGCAACTGCAGAGCTTAAGAAGGCAATTGCTAAGGACGCATCATACGCTGAGCGTGCTAAGAAGGATGTTAATCTTCGTAAGTACATCGGTACAGAGATCGTTTTGTAATTATAAGGCGGACATCTGCTTCCGCTAGCAAAAACTAAATGAGACAGGGTAGTACGCTCAGTACAACCCTGCCTCATTTTTTTTGCCGAGCGTTGCATCTGCGGCCTTCTAATCACAAAAGCCATTACACTTTGGTTGGTTTATGTTCACTACTATCCCTTGGTGGTTTCTTTTGTAATGAGCAAAATCTAACCCATTCTGACAAGAAATTTATTGCGCTCTTTTATGTTGCGTATTAAGAAATTTAGGGAATTTAAGGAGTTTAGTGAGTTTAGTGTTTGAGGTTTTACGCTAATCTCGCTAATCTCCCTATCATCCCTAAAATCCCTATAACTCCCCATCGTAACTCATTTTAACTCATCGTACCCTACCTCCCCAAAACATCCAAATATCAACTTTTTGCGCTATTTTATTCTTGTTTGGAAAATTTTTCCTATCTTCGCACCATATATGTGTCCATATAAAGTTTGCTTCGAGAAAATAATCTTTGAGAGTTGAACGTTATGTTTTCACATATCCATTGCGAAACACATTTTACTTAATTTATAACTTAAAACAAACGAAAATGAAAAAGTTTTTTTCAATGATGGCAGTTTTGGCTGCTATGTTCGCTTTTGTTGCTTGTACTGAGGGTACAGATGAGCCACAGGATGAGCCACAGAAGGGCGGTAAGCTCGCTACTCCAGAGTTGAGCGAGACTCACACCGAGACATCGTTCACAATCTCTTGGAACGCAGTTTCAGGTGCTGATGCTTATATGGTAAACTTCGACGGTAAGAACTACACAACTGCTGAGTTGTCTTACACTTTCGAGAATCTTAACGCTGGTGAGTACACTGTACGTGTAAAGGCTACAGGTGCTGGTTACGATGATTCTGACAACGCTAAGATCGTTGTTACTCTTACAGGTATTACTGAGGCTGACTGGTTCTCTCAGGAGGTATTCCTCGCTGAGGATGCTGAGGAAGGCATCACTAAGTACAACGCTGTATGGTTCACATGGAAGGGTACTGGTGTTGCTGATCTTCAGTATGCCTTGTTCGAGACAGCAAGCCTTGAGGGTGCTACAGACGCTGACATCAAGGGTGCGCTTAATTCAATCTCAGGCGATCAGCTTTCTAATATCTTGGCATACGTAAACAGCGCAGAGGGCTTCACAAGCGTATTTAGCCCTGTTGATGGCTCTACATCTTACACTCTTTGCACATTGGTTGAGGATGCTAACGGTATCGAGTTCTTGACTAAGAGCGAGATCACAACTGAGCAGGCTGAGTTGACTGAGGCTACAAAGCGTTGGATTGGTACTTACTCAGCTCAGACTAATCAGATGGTTGATATTGCTGCTGAGACTATCGCACCAGTTGACAAGGTAACTAACTTCACATTCACTGTAGAGGCTACTCCAGGTACTGCTGACGAGGTAGACGTATATGGTCTTAGCGAGTTGGATCCAGAGCTTCCAGCATACGGTTATGTAGTATCAGAGGAGGGTGTTGACTACCTTTGCGTTTGGGCTTGCCAGGCAGTTGCTGACCTTGGTGAGGGTTGGGTAGCAATGTGGGTCCCATTCTGCGAGAACGGTAACCGTTACACATTCGTAACAGGTGAGTTCGTTGGTTACGCATTCGCTATGGATGCTACAGGTGCTATCGAGTACATCGCAGGTAATGGTCAGTTGTCTGACAACTCTGACTTCTCTGTAGTTGCTATGGACTTCCTCGCTTACAACACACAGAACGGTAACATCGGTTTGCTCGGTCTTGAGGATGGCTCAGACTTCAAGGATTGGAAGTATGGTGATATGACTAACATTGTTAAGACTGAGGCTACTGCAGCTGTTGCTAACAAGGCTGCTATGAACCTTTCAGTTAACAAGATTCTTCCAGCTTCTGTAGTTGTTGCAATGTAATTTGTAGATAACATACACGATAGTGGTTGCGTCCTTCGGGGCGCAACCTTTTTTTGTTATGGCTCAGGAGATATAATCTATTTCTTAATATATATTCCAATTTCTTTTCACTACGTGATTAAAAAATCGGTTTAGATATTGCGAATTTCACAAAAAAAATGTATTTTTGTATTACAAACATGAGAGACTATGGACTACGTTAAGGAATTAGAGAAATATGCGCCTGCTCATACCGATGCACAAGTGGCAAAGGAGGTAGCTAAAATCAAGATGGCGGCAAACCGTAATGGCAACGTTGATGTATATAAGTTCTGCTATTCGGCTATTGACCTTACTACTTTGTCATGTAATGACTCTGTTGAGTCGGTGCAGACATTTGTTCGTAAGGCAGTAGATTTCTATGAGAAGTATCCTCATATTCCTAATGTAGCATCTATTTGTGTATATCCACCTTTTGTTGAGACTGTAGGTCTTGAGATTGATGGCACACCTATGCGTATTACCTCTGTTGCTGGTGCTTTCCCTGCATCGCAGAGCTTTATCGAGGTAAAGGCATTGGAGGTGGCTATGGCTATCGAGAATGGTGCAGATGAGATTGATATCGTTCTTAATCCAGGAATGATGATTGCTGGTCATGAGTCTGAGGCTGCAAGCGAGGTTGAGGTGTTGCGTGAGGAGGCTAAGGATGTAGTTCTAAAGGTTATCATCGAGTCGGGTGCATTGAAGACTCCAGAACTTATTCGTCGTGCATCGTTAGTTTCTATGTTTGCTGGAGCCGACTTTGTTAAGACATCTACAGGTAAGATAGATGTTGCTGCAACGCCAGAGGCTGCGTTTGTGATGTGTCATGCCATAAAGGATTACTATAACCTCACAGGTCGCAAGGTGGGCTTTAAGGCTGCTGGAGGCGTTAAAACGCCAGAAGATGCTGCGCTCTACTACACTATTGTTGAGGAGGTTTTGGGTAAGGAGTGGCTTACTACAGACTTATTCCGCATCGGTGCATCATCGGCAGCGAATAATTTGATTTCTGCGATTGAGGATAAAGTTGTTAATTACTTCTAATAGTTTTACAACTTTAGATAAATTGGAACTGTCTAACAATATGTTGGGCAGTTCTGTTGTTTTATAGGAGATCTCCTTGTGTCGCATTGAGTGATGTCAGTCGGTTGACTATTCTGTTTTTAAGCGCATCCATGCGTATGCCTCCTAAAGGAGAATTTATAATAAGATGGCGTGGTGCTTGCGATGCAAAACGTTCAATGGCTATCGTAGGAGCGATTCTACGAACTATGTCAACCATAAGCTCCACATAGCTATCCACATCAAAATCTTTAGCAAAAAGAAACCTCTCTTTGTGTTGCGCCCACTCCTCTGCCATTGGTGTATTTTGGTATATCTGAAGTTGATGAAACTTCACAAAGTCAAGATTTAGGGCGTTTATCGTAGCGGTCTGTGCTAATATCTCTTCGCGAGTTTCGTAGGGTAGTCCGAGGATGAAATGTGCCCCAACATCTATGTTTCGAGCCTTTGTTGCTGTCACCGCCTGAACAGCTGTTGCATAGTCGTGTCCTCGGTTTACATGACGCAAAATAACATCTGAGGTAGACTCAATACCATACTCTACAGCAACATAGTAGTTATGTGAAAAATTCTCCAATAAATCGAGAATTTCGGAACTTATACAATCGGGGCGTGTACCTGTGATTATACCGTCAATCTCAGGGTGTGCTAAAGCCTCGGAGTATAGTCTATTGAGTGTGTCGGTATCGGCAAATGTGTTGGTGCCTGCTTGAAAATAAGCAAGATACTTATCGGCACTTCTGTTGCGTGATGTGTGAAACTCTATTGCTGAGTTAATTTGCTCGGTTATAGAGTGTTGAGTGCTGCAGTATGATGGTGTAAATGCCTCTCCGAGACAGAATGTGCACCCTCCTTTGTTGCTCTCTGCATTGCGGTGTGGACATCCGAGATGTGCATCTATCGCAAGCTTCTGCACACGCCCTCCCAAACGACGGCGCATAGTGCTGCCATAGTCGTTGTAGGGAAGGTGCAAATTGTGCATATTTTCTATTTTAAATCCTGAAGTCGTGCTACAGGAGATACATCCAATGAGCTTAACTCACCAGCCATATAGCGGTAGTAGCCTGCGGTGGCAATCATCGCAGCATTGTCGGTGGTGAATTTAAATTCTGGGAGGAATGTGCGCCAACCACGACGACGTCCTGTCTCTGTAATACCATCACGAAGACCAGAGTTTGCCGACACACCACCAGCAATAGCGATATCCTTAATGCCAGTAGCTTTGGATGCCTTGATAAGTTTGTCTAACAATATGTCGACGATTGTCTTCTGTAGTGATGCACATAGGTCTGCCTTGTGCTTCTCCACAAAGTCTGGATCCTCCTTAATTGCGTCACGAAGTGTGTAGAGGAATGAGGTCTTCAAGCCGGAGAATGAGTAGTCAAATTCACCCTCAACGTGTGGCTTCGCAAACTTAAATGCCTTAGCATCACCCTCTTTTGCCAATCGGTCAATAATCGGACCTCCAGGGTATGGTAGTCCCATAACCTTGGCGCACTTGTCGAATGCCTCGCCTGCGGCATCGTCAATCGTGGTTCCTATAATCTCCATCTCGGTAGGGGAGTCTACACGCACAATCTGTGTGTGACCACCACTTACAAGTAGGCATAGGAATGGAAAGTCGGGATGTGGCATATCTCTGTCGGGCATATCCACAAAATGTGAGAGGATATGTCCCTCCAAGTGGTTAACCTCAACAAGGGGAATATTGTTTGCAATTGATAAGCCCTTGGCAAACGATACGCCCACGAGGAGCGAGCCGAGCAAGCCTGGACCACGGGTAAATGCAATGGCATCTACCTTATCGATTGTAATTCCTGCCTCCTTAAGTGCTGTGTCGACCACAGGAACGATGTTTTGTTGGTGGGCACGAGAAGCAAGCTCAGGAATAACACCTCCATACTTCTGGTGTACTGCCTGTGAAGCAATTACGTTAGATAGTAGGGTGCGGTTACGTATCACCGCAGCGGAAGTATCGTCGCATGACGACTCAATGCCAAGTATTGTAATATCCATATCGGAATAGTTTATAACGCTTTTTTACTCTCTTTTTTTCTATTTTAATAGAAAAATTATTACTTTTGTAAGTTAATTGCTGTAAACAGTAAAACTACAAAGAGCAGTTTCAATGCGCAAAGTTATAAAAATATTGGCAAAGGTGCTATCGGTAATCATTTTGTTATCGATATTTTTACCTGTTGCCGTAACTCTTGTGCTAAATATTGAGGATGTTCAGAATGTTGTGGTTAAGAGGGCTTCTCAGTTTGCATCAGAGTATCTCGGAACAAAGGTCTCGATAGATAGAATAGATATCGACCTATTCTCAAGGGTGCGTGTAGAGGGCTTCTATGTTGAGGACCATGAGCAAGATACGCTGCTCTATGTTAGCCGTGCAAAGGCAATGATCAAGAGCCTAAATGTTCCTAATGATGGACTCCTTATTCGTTGGGCAGAGGTTGAGGATGGCTTTTTTAATCTTCGCGAGTTGCAGGACGGAGATTTAAATATACATCCTATAGTTCGTAGTCTGCAAAAGCCTAATGGAAAAAATAACTTCCGAATGGTAATTGATGAGATCGAGGCTTCGGGATTGGAGTTTCGATATGAGCGTCTACAACATCGTAACCCTACGTATGGTATAGACTATTATGATATGCAGATAACGGATATCGAGGGAGAGTTAAAGAAATTTACTGTTGATCGTGGTAGGGTATGGTGCGATATCACACGCCTTAAGGCTCGTGAGCGTAGTGGCTTTGAAATTTCGAATATAGCTACCTACTTCTCTGTCGATATAGGAGAGATATATTTCGAGAACTTTGTAGCCGAAACAGAGACATCATACATCAAAGTTCCAGAGCTCATACTGAAGGGTGTGGATTGGGAGGACTACAAGGAGTATATCGACAAGGTAAATATGTCGGGACGAGTTGAAAATAGTGTAATCTCGACATACGACCTCGGCTTCTTCGCACCAGGACTAAAAGATTGGAATACTAATGCAAGTGAAATAGATGCTACATTTGATGGTACGGTCCGCGATTTAGAGGGTGAGGTGCTACATGCTGT
Source organism: Alistipes sp. (assembly GCA_017630735.1). Taxonomy (GTDB): domain Bacteria; phylum Bacteroidota; class Bacteroidia; order Bacteroidales; family Rikenellaceae; genus Alistipes. The sequence continues at coordinate 8,515 of JAGBUS010000114.1, forward strand.
TATTGCCCACGAAAGCTTGGCGCGCGGTAAGTTCCGTATCGTAGGTCTTCCAGATTGGAGAAAATCGAAATATATAGTGGGTATAGAGAATCTATATACCACAAATAATGATATCGAGGAGTTGCTTGGTAATATCCTCAAAAATCCGTTGCCTCAGCGCGTCAATGACATAATCCGTAATATGGGATGGGTAAATGCCCGTGCAACCTTCGGAGGTTATCTTGACGCTTTTCGTGCTACGGGAAATATTGCCACTCAGACGGGTAATATATCGGCAGATGTTACAATTGGTCGTGGCCCGAATAAGCGATATGACCTTAAGGGTACGGTACGTAGTATAGATCTTGATCTTGGCGAGTTGCTTAATCTAAGTGCTATACATCGTATAGACTCTGATATTACGGTAAATGGCTCGGTTGGTAATGCTGATACAGGTGGTGTCATAGGCGATGTCGACGTTGCAATATCAGGTGCAGAGGTGGGTCGTTATCGCTATTCGGATATTGAGGGTAAGGGTCGTATCAATGGCAAACAGTATTATGCTGAGATAGATGCCAATGATCCAAACCTTGAGTTAGATCTCTTTGCAAATATCGATATGGATAGTGAAAATCCTACGTATAGCTTCTCATTGGGCTTGGAGCGTGCGGATCTTCATGCTATGGGTATCAATCGTCGTGATAGCATCTCGGTGTTAAGTGCCAATGTCGGTGTAGACATGAGTGGCGAGTTGGTCGAGAATGTTGGTGGATATATAAGTATTGCCGATGCTGACTATGTATATCCTGGCGGAAAGTTGCATACGGATCTTTTGCGAGTGGATGTTGAGGGTTGTGATAGTCAGAAAGCTATATCGTTGGAGTCGGACTTCTTTGTCCTCGACTACCAGAGCCACTCGACATATCGCGAAGTATACGAATATATATCTAATTCGTTGAGGACATATATCCCACTATTGTACAACAATAACTCTTATCAGATTAATAGTCCATCGTTGACTGACTCTCCTAAGGACTATTCAGCCTTGATATTCCATGCAGGAAAAGCTATAAATGAGCTTTTGGATGCTATAGCAGGAGGTTTTGTTGTGGCTCCTAATACAGAGCTTGGCTTGATGTTTAATCCAAAGAGTAATAATATTGCTCTTAGAGGCTCGTCAGAGGCTGTAGAGTATTCTGGACTAATATTAGCTAACGCGGAGTGGGACATAAACAATAATAGCCGCGACTCTCTATCCCTACAACTAAAGTCGGATGCTGTATATATGGGTTCACATCTTCTTATGCCACGTTTCAGCCTTATTGGTGGTGCGAGAGAGAATAGAGTTACGATAACTACAGGATTTAAGCAGCAGGATGGTAATAGCTCTGCAATGCTGGGCTTAAGTGCGCAGTTTAGAGGTAATGAAAACTCATCAAGACGTTCTGTGCATATAGACATTACGCCATCGCACTTTACAAACGACACCCAGCAGTGGAAACTATATTCGCGAGGTATTGATATTGATTCGGCACGTATAAGTGTTAATGAGCTACATATCGCACGTCCCGATCAGCAGTTGGTTATTGATGGTGTTGCGTCGCGTCTACGTAGCGACTCTATTCGTCTTACGCTTGATAACTTTGACATATCGCCTATATCTGCGTTCTTAAGTCGTTGGGGATATGATATTAAGGGTAATACGAGTGGTTATGCATCGGTTAAAGCAGCATTGGGCTCGCCAGAGATTGAGGCTGCTATCGATGTCGATAATCTAAGTGTTAATGGCTTCACTGCGCCTGCACAGCAGATAACATCTAATTGGGACTTTGAGGCTAATCGTGCTCGCGTGTTTATTGCCGATCGTGTTACTCAAGATACCGTGATACGAGGATACTATCAGCCTATGGGTCATCGCTATTATGCGCGTGCCAAGATGGATAATATGAAGGTGGCTCTTATCTCGCCATTCCTCAAGGGTATATTGTCGGATATTGATGGTAGTGCAGATATTCAGGCAAAGGTTGTTGGTCAAGGTCGCAAAGCAACTCTTAGTGGCGAGGCTATGGTTAATGGCATTGCCGCTACGGTGGATTACACGAAGGTCCGTTATAGAGCTCCTAAGGCAAAACTTACGATTGATAGTAATCATATACGTGCTGATAAAATTCCAGTCTACGATCCAGAGTCGAATATTGGTCACTACTCGATGGATATCAGCCTTGAGCATCTATCCAATGTGACCTATGATATCGCTATAGATGCCAATAAGATGCTTGTGCTCGATACAGATGCTAAGGATAATGACCTTTTCTATGGTCATGTATATGCTTCGGGAAGCGCAACGTTTAGTGGTGATAAGAGCGGTATAAAGATGGATATCGATGGTACAAGTGCTGATAATTCAAAGTTCTATATGCCACTTTCGGGTAAGGAGGATGTTACCTATGCAGACTTTGTAAAGTTCCAAGAGGCTACAACGGAGGCTCCCGATACCACAGCCTTCCTTACACGTCGTATGTTGGCATACGAAAGAAAGAATCGTGCGGTGAGTACCTCGGAGGGTGTGATGGATATGGATATGACGCTTAACGTGTTGCCGAATATTGAGATGCAGCTTGTTATCGACCCTACGGTGGGTGATGTTATCAAGGGTAAGGGCTCTGGTCAGCTTACAATGCGCATCGTGCCTAAGTCGAATATCTTTGAGATGCGTGGTGATGTGCAGATATCTGAGGGTACATACCTCTTTACATTGCAGAATATCTTTAATAAGCTCTTCACCGTTGTCCCTGGATCATCGATACACTGGGATGGAGACCCATTAGGTGCAATGCTTAATATTGATGCTATATACAGCACAAAGGCTTCGCTTCGACCACTTATCGGAAGTTCGGTGCAGGGTATTGATACTTCGCGTGCAGTGCCTGTGGATTGCTATATTAAGCTTACCGATGAGCTTATGTCTCCTACGGTAACATTCGATGTTCAGGTGCCAAATGTTGCGCCAGAGATTCAGACTGTCATACAGTCTACACTTAATGATCAGCAAGCTATTGCTACGCAGATGTTCTGGTTGTTGGCGGCAAACTGCTTCACGGCGGAGGATACTGCAGCAGTGGGCGCGGCGTCACTCTCTGCAACGACAGGTTTTGAGCTACTGTCTAATCAGCTAAGTAACTGGTTGTCGGGTGATAACTATAATATTGTATTGCGTTATCGTCCACGTACTGAGCTTAGTGGTGATGAGGTAGATTTTGGTTTCTCGAAGAGTTGGCTTGATAACCGCTTAATAGTGGAGCTGGAGGGTGGATATCTCTCGGATGCTTCGTTGCGAGCAACCGAGAATGCTTCTAATTTCGTTGGCGAGGCATTCATTACATGGCTCATAGATCCTGATGGTACATATCGATTTAGAGGCTTCACGCAGACTATTGATCGCTACGGCGAAAACCAGGGTATGCAGGAGTCTGGTGTTGGATTCTATTATAGTGAGAGCTTTAACACGTTAAAGGACCTCCCACAAAACTTTAAGAATCGCTTTATGCCTCGCGATAGCATGGGTCGTGTAATCACGCGCGAAGAGAATAGGGCATTGAAGCGTGAAAAACGAGATAAACGTAAGGCGGAAAAGAGAAGCAATAAGCATAATGGGGATACGTTATCAGTATATCCAGATATTGTGTTTGTAGAGAATAAAGATGAAGAATAAACAAAAATAATTAATAATTAAAAGATTTAAAACTATGATTAACATTCTAACTGCTAATGCCACCGCAGAGGTTGCTGCGGAACTAACTCAAGCTCAAATTGATTCGCTCGCTATGACCGAGGTTGCTCAGCAAACTGGGGCTGCGGCACCTGAGAGTCTATCTATTGGCTTCTGGGATCTCTTTATGAGTGGAGGTTGGTTGATGTGGGTTCTTGTTGCTCTTGCTGCAGTAATGATATTTATCTTCGTAGAGCGTTTCATTGCAATACGTAAGGCTACACGTCTCGATAACCTCTTTATGAATCGTATTCGTGACTATATCTCAGAGGGTAATATTAATGGTGCTATCGACCTTTGTCGTCGTACAGATTCGCCTGTAGCGCGTATGATTGAGAAGGGTATCGAGCGTATTGGTCGTCCTATGAGTGATATCCAGACAGCTATTGAGAATGTTGCTAATGTTGAGGTTGCTAAGCTTGAGTCTGGTCTTCCATGGTTGGCATCTATTTCTGGTGGTGCGCCAATGATTGGTTTCTTGGGTACAGTAGTAGGTATGGTACAGGTATTTATTGATATGTCGGCTAATCAGTCTGGTGCTATTGAGTTGGCACAGCTATCTGCAGGTATGTACGTGGCTATGGTAACTACCGTAGGTGGTCTTTTGGTTGGTATCCCTGCCTACTTCGGTCACAACTATCTTGTGGCACGTGTAGAGAAGCTCGTCTTTAGAATGGAGGCTACAACAATCGCCTTTATGGATATCTTGAATCAGCCAGTAAAAAAGTAGTTGACCTATGGCAATTAAGCGAAGCTCAAAAATAGATACGTCGTTCTCGTCATCGTCAATGACCGACCTTGTTTTCCTGTTGTTGGTATTCTTTATCTTGGCAACAACGCTTATTAATCCTAATAATGCTGTAAAGTTGACCTTGCCATCATCATCAAGTCAGGAGGGTGATCCTTCGGTTATCGCACTCTCAATTGTAGGTGATAAGAGTAGCGAATCGGGATATAAGTATGTTATCAATCGCGATGAGGCGTATAACAATGTAACGGAGGTTGCAGGAGCTCTTAGAGTACACTTCGAGAAGTTTGCAAATGTACCAGAGGAGGATAAACCTTATATTTCATTGCGTTGCGATGAGAAGGTTACTGTAGATGCGTTGGTTGAGATTATCGATCTCACGCGTGAGGAGAAATATAAAATGGTTCTTGCAACCAAAGATAAGTAATGGAGTATTACAATCCTATAGATCGCACGTCGCGTCGCTATGCTGCAGCGATAACCTTTGTGGTTATGGCTGTGGGAGCTCTTTTGTTGAGCTATGTAAGCATCGATGTGCGTATAATGGAGCTTACGGAGCCTCCTCTGGAGATTCTCTTCGAGGAGGAGCCTGTGGTCGAGCCACCGCAACCCGTACGTCAGCAGAGTGCTCCTACGGATGTGCGTCGTGATCGTGCGCCAGCTCATGTGGAAAAGGCTACGAAGGAACAGAGTGTACAGACCGAGGGTGTGGCAGAGAAGACTCAGACGATAAATCCGAATGCACTTTTCAAACCTGTAACAGGAAATGCCGAGGATGTAGCAACAGGTAATCGCCTTGCCCCAGATGGAGAACAAGAGTCGCATAAGGGTGAGGGCTCAGGGTACAACCTTCAGGGAATAGATCAGCTTGATGCGGGACTTCAAGGACGAGGTTTGCGAGAGGGTTTGCCAAAGCCAAGCAGACGCTATAATAGTGCGGGTCGTGTTGTCGTGTATGTTACCATTGATAGTAATGGTGATGTCTTAACGGCAAAGGTAGATTTGGATGGCACTACAACATCCGATGAGACTTTGCGTCGTTTGGCTGTTGAGGCGGCGCGTAAAGCTAAGTTCAAGCCAAGTCAGCGTACAGCACAAGGTGGACGCATAACCTATGATTTTAAACTACAATAGTATTTTATATGAGCAGAATTTTCATCTGTATTGCGGTGTTTGTCGCGATCTTGTATCCTATGTCAGTTGCAGCAGAGTCTCCAAAAGGCGCAGAGATAGAGTTCCAAACTAATGTCATTGACCTTGGAGAGTTGTCGCAAAGTGACGAAATTCAGATTGTTCGCCTTGCATATACCAATACGGGAGATGTGCCATTGGTGGTCACTGAGGTGCGTACCTCTTGTTCGTGTACCACTGCGAAGCATGATAGAGGAAAGGTTATGCCCGACGAGCGTGGCGTGATAACTATTACGATGGATCCGTCTAAGGCTCCTGAGGGTAGTTTTTACCGTGTACTTTCGGTATATTCTACGGCACGTAATGGCATAGCTCATATAACATTGAAAGCTGAAATAATAAATTAAAACTGATAAATATGAAGATTAAGAGACTTGTTTTCAACCCGTTTAGGGAGAATACATACCTTGTGTGGGATGATACGAACGAGGCTATCATTGTCGATGCAGGAAATATGAATGAGGGAGAGAATGGTGTTCTCGCTGCAGAAATTGAGGCGTTGGGTCTTAAGCCTGTGATGGCTGTGAATACGCACGGTCATTTTGATCATACGCAGGGCGTAAAGTGGCTCAAGGAGAAGTATGATGTGAAATTCGCCTGTTCGTCGAAGGATCAATTCCTTATTGACAGTACGTCGGGTGGTATGGTTTACGGTCTTAAGTGTAATGAGGTCCCTGCAGTAGATATTGATCTTGATGCCATAGATAGTATTTCATTTGGAGCAACCAACCTACGTATTATAAAGACTCCAGGTCATACGCCAGGTCATGTGGTGTTGTTTAATGAGGAGGCAAAGTCTCTATTTACAGGTGATACACTCTTCAGGGAGAGTATTGGTCGTACAGACCTTCCAGGAGGAGACTACTCATGGATTATGAAGTCTATTCTTGAGGAGATTGTTCCTCTCGGAGATGATGTCACTATCTACCCAGGTCATGAGGATTCCTCTACGATTGGTCATGAGACACTATACAATCCATTTATTGTAGAGGTGTTGAATAATGAAGTAAACTATAAGGGATAGACCTATGCGTATAGATATTATTACTGTTGTTCCTGAACTATTGTCGTCGCCACTAAATGAGTCTATCTTGAAGCGTGCACAGGAGTCGGGACACGCTGAGATATATGTGCATAACTTGCGTGACTATACCGATGATAAGCGTCGTACTGTAGATGACTATCCATTTGGTGGAGAGGCAGGCATGGTTATGAAGATCGAGCCAGTCTTTCGTTGTATAGATAAGCTAAAGTCGGAGCGCGACTACGACGAGATTATCTATACCTCGCCTGATGGTATTACATATAATCAACGAGAGGCAAATCGCTTGTCGTTGATGAAAAATATCATTATCCTTTGTGGTCATTATAAGGGTATCGACTATCGTATACGTGAGCATCTTATCACTCGTGAGATTTCCATTGGTGATTATGTACTTACTGGAGGTGAGCTTGCGGCATGTGTTATTGCAGACTCTGTAGTGCGTATTATCCCTGGTGCTATTGGCGACGAGGCTTCGGCACTTACCGATTGTTTCCAGGATAACTTGTTGGCTCCACCAGTTTATACCCGACCATCGGAGTTTAATGGCTGGAAGGTACCTGAAGTCTTGCTTTCAGGAAACTTCGCCGAGATCGAGAAGTGGCAGGAGGAGCAAGCCTATTCCCGCACCCAAGCTCTCCGCCCCGACCTCTTGGAAGAGTAATATTGCATGGTGTAGACTTATTGGTCAAAATATAGCAAAACCGTAGCAACTTAATTGCTACGGTTTTGTTTATTAAGAAATATTCCTTGGATATTCCTATCTGCCCATTTTGGCATTAAAGAGGTCTTTTTTAGCCTTGTATAAATCTATTATAAGAAATTACCAATAATCATTTTGCCCGTAATTCTTATATTGCAAATACTCTGTTTAATATGCTGATATTATCGGGAGATTTACATCTTGATGATATTCTCAATACCCATCTCCTCTACCTTAGAGATAAGCTCGTCGTTGTTATCTGATACTACAAGCAACTTGTCGCCCTTCTGTAGCTCAGTATCGCCTTTAGGTACAAAGTAGTTGCCACTGCGGTGTATCATAACAACAAGTGTGTGACCAGGTAGGCGGATATCTCTCAAGGTGTTGCCCTTGCGGAGCATAGCACCATTAACCTCGATCTCCGAAAATTCACTTCGTATATGGTCTGGCACGGTGAGTTTAAATGTGCGCTCCTTCTCCTTGAACGATAAGTTAAGCCAGTTTGCCATACCACTAACCGTGGTGCCCTGGATAACCAACGAGATGATGGTTACGAGGAAAACGACGTTAAATAGATATTCAGCACCCTCCACGCCGTGTGTTACGGTATATAACGCGAAGATGATAGGCACAGCTCCACGAAGACCTACCCACGATACATAGATACGCGCCTTTGCTGAGAATGTTCTAAATGGCGACATACTAATAAGTGTGGCGATAGGACGTGCTACAAGTATCATAAAGATACCAATGCCGAGACCCATAAATAGCACGTCGTGAGAGAGTAGGTCGTGGAGATTGACAATTAGACCCAGTACCAAGAACATTATAATCTGCAACAACCACGTAAAACTATCGAAGAAAGTACGTAGCATATTGCGGTGTGGAATTCTGAGGTTACCGACAACAAGACCTGCTATGTAGATTGCCAAATATCCGTTACCGTATGCCAATGTTGTGAGCGAGTATGTGAAGAATGCGCATGCCAATAGCAATACCGAGTAGAGCGATGCATTGCTACGGATGTTTATATGGTTGAGAATCCACACGGTGATACGTCCGAAGCCATATCCCAAGCCTGCACCAATAATCATCTGCACGAGGAATGTGAGTATCGCATTTCCAATCTCCAATGAGCCACCGTCGGTGAGGATTCCTGTGAGCACAACAACAAGGATATATGCCATAGGGTCGTTACTACCACTCTCAAGCTCAAGGAGTGGGCGTAGGTTCTCTTGAAGACCCTGCTTCTTGGTTCTGAGGATGGAGAACACCGATGCCGAGTCTGTTGATGACATCGTAGCTGCAAGGAGCAGTGCGAATGGTAGTGTCAGCTCTACGCCGAGCAGTGGGGCTACAAAATAGGTGAAGCCACCGACGATGAGCGCAGTAAGAATGACACCCAGCGTCGCCATAACGACGCCGGGAGCCATAACAGGTCGTATCTCCGAAAACTGTGTATCCATACCTCCTGAGTAGAGGATAATACAGAGGGCTATCATGCCTATAAACTCTGCAAACTCTGCTGAGTTAAATTGTATGAAGTCGTTGTAGCCAAAAAGCATACCCACGCCAAGAAACAGCAACAGTGCGGGGGCTCCAAGACGGTATGCTGCCTTACCAGCAAGTACGGCAACAAAGAGCAACAAGGCTCCTACAAGCAAAAAGTTTTCGTTTAACATATTCAATAAAATGTTTATGAGAGATTACGACCTTAGGTTTTATTACGCTTTGATGTATACATCGCCAATCATGCAATACTCCATATCGACATACTGATATAGAGCGTATGCCACGATGCTACTATCTACAGAACGATAGCATACCAAGGTTATTGCCGAGATGTTGCTCGTTGCGATAGATGATAACGCATTTTCATCGTTTCGTAGCAAGGCACTCTGTAGTGTCTCAAGCTGTGAACGATCGTAATATTTCTCGCTGTAGCGCATATAACGTTTCGAAGGAGTGTGGTATGGTACACGCTCGTCGCTTGTTAAGCGCATTGCTGTAACGACTATACCATAGCCTATAAGTCCTACTCCTGCAACAAGCAGTAGCATGCTTAGTGCCTCCATCGAGCTGTCGATGGCTACAAAGTTAATAATTAAAAGAACCACGCCAAGCAGTGCAACTGTCAATGGCTTAAATATAGGGCGGCGGCGAGACTCTACAACGCCACCAGGCAAGGCATACAATGCCTCGCAAATCTCAAATGCATTCACGAAATTAATTATTTAGTTTATTGATAATATGTGTGTTACGAGGCATAGTCGCATACTTATTGCCTCTGTGAAGAACTATTATCAACCACTAAATAATCAACCTCACAAGGCGACACAAATAGTAGTATCGGGCGTGAGATACAAAGAGAATTTTATGGTTATACAATCCGTATCGTGAAGCAGCCATAGTGCTATCTATGGCACTTACAGCTCTTGTAGTGTTGTGGGAGTACTCCGAGTTACGCAGACTTCGTGGTAGGGTGCGAGATATCGGAGTGAGGCTATATGTGCTGATTGATGTTGGCGTAGAGCTTAGCAGGGATATGCTACTATTGCTAATCTCTGCTTGAGGTTGCTCCTCCATCGGTGCGCAATGCGATGTTGTGCCTATGAGCAATGTCTCCTGCTCTGTTGCCGAGAGTGGGACAATCGAGAGTAGGAGAGAGACTACGATGAGTGCTATGTTGCTCAGACGTATCATTGTGCTACAAAGGTGTAGGTTATTGTTCCACGATGTGATGAAGGTGCCGATCCGTCAATCTTGAATAGAGTGCGATTGTGGCGCGCAGCATAGAGTGCCTGTTCGTTAAGCTCGGCGTTTGTTGATGAGTTGATGCGGGCAGAGGTAACCGTGCCATTACGGTCGAGCCAAACATCAACGACTACCACGCCACCGCTCTTAGTGCGGTATGCTGGGACATATAGGTCGCGATGATGACGCACAGGGTTCTCAAAGCTATAGGCTACGGTTACAGCACCAGAAAATTTACCCTTCTCGCCTGTGCCTGTTGTGCCACCTGAACCGCCCCCTGAGCCACCTTTGCCCATGCCGTTAACTTCGCGCATGCCACTCTCATAGTCACCACGATTCATCGCCATGTCCGATGCAACCTTATCCATCATCTGTTGCATGTCGCTATCGTACTGCATCTCCTCTTTGGAGCCTGCGGTCTCTGCGGCATCGTTCGATTGAAGGTTTTTCACCTTCTCGATAGCTGCCAAACGACGATTTATATCCTCCTGAAGCTGATCGCGTCTTTTCTTTAGCTCCTCCACCTCTTCGGCAGTGGGTGCTTCATCCACAAACTCAATGATGTACTCTACGGGGCGCAGTTCAACGTTATATCGTGCCGTAGCTAAAGTCACGCCACCAATGAGGAACACCGCAACGACAACTAAAAGACCTATGCGGTGGCTATATAGCCACTCGCCTAACGACTCTTTGCGTGTGTCGTCGAGGTTAACTAAGGCTTTTTTACGTGGCACGTAGCCCATATTATTTTGTCGTGGCTCTCTATTCTGCATGTGTGTTGTAGATAAAACAATGCAAAAATAGTAAAATTTTAAAAAAATTCCTATATTTGTAGCATTATATAAATAATGGGAGGTGAAATATGTCTATAACATGACGAAAAAAGCCTCTGATTTGCAACATTAAATTAGAATTATTATGGCAACCAAACAACAAACTCTTGCCTCGGCAATATCATTCACAGGTAAAGGTCTGCACACTGGATTACAGGTGGAGATGACAGTACATCCTGCAGAGGAGAATCGTGGTATCGTATTCCGTCGTGTGGATATTGAGGGACAGCCTGAGGTGCCAGCATTGTGTGAGTATGTTACTGACACATCGCGCGGTACGACTATTGAGAAGGGTGAGGCTAAGGTAAGCACTATTGAGCATATTATGTCTGCATTGTGGACTCTTGGTGTTGACAACGCTGTTATCGATATCAACGCTCCTGAGACTCCTATTATGGATGGCTCGGCACGTGAGTATGCTGAGCGCATCTTGGAGGTTGGCACCGTAGAGCAGGAGGCAGACCGTAAATATTTCGAGGTTACCGAGAAGCAGGTATATACTCTTCCAGAGAAGGGTGTGGCAATTGTCATCTACCCTGATGATGAGTACTCGGTATCGGTTCACGTAGACTACAACTCAAAGGTTGTGGGTAACCAGTATGCCGTATATAGCAAGGAGGATAACTACACCGAGAAGATTGCTATGTGCCGTACGTTTGTGTTCCTCCACGAGTTGGAGCCACTTATGAAGATGAACCTCATCAAGGGTGGTGACTTGGACAACGCTATCGTTGTTGTGGAGAATAGCGTATCGGACGAGCAGCTCGATCACCTCAAGAAGATTTTTGGCAAGGAGGATATTCACATCACAGGCGGATACCTTAATAACCAGCAGCTTCGTGCTACAAACGAGTTGGCACGCCACAAGCTCCTCGACCTCCTCGGCGACTTTGCACTCCTC
>JAGBUS010000115.1 GCA_017630735.1 Alistipes sp.
ACCAACTGAGCTATGGCACCATCATTTGTGTGTGCTAACTTTGTTTTAGCGAGTGCAAAGATAGATACTTTTTTTTATTCTGCAAATTTTTTTACAACTTTTTTTACATTATTTTACAATAAAATTTACCTTAAAAAGTTATATTGCAGAAAATCAGTCTATTATGTTGTGGTTGAAAAACTCCTAATTTTTATCTGTTTTTAGGGCTTACTGCCGAATGTGACATGTTTTCGGATTTTTCGTTGGCGAGTACAGGTGTAATGTATCTTGAAAAAATTGTAAATTTTGTGGCAATCTCTTTGAATATTTGGCGGAATATCGTAACTTGCAAGACATACTTAAGTCCAGGCGTATGAAAAGAATTCTGTTACTCTTTACAGCTATTATATCTGTCGGCATATTGTCGGCACAAACGATAGATGTGCCAGATCGTATAGACCTAATGCATAAGATTGATAAACTTAGTGGAAAGTATCGCCCAAATAAGTTATCGGGTGTTATGGTTGATATGATTGGTGGTGATGTTGCCACGGGTAATGATTTGCTATGTACGGATGATGATTATGCCTTGGTGCTTTGCTACCTATTGCATACACCTGAGTGGGGTAGTGAGGCTATTGATTTATGTGATCTCTTTGCTGCCTATCCATATAAGTTAAGTCGTATGATAACAACCATCAACGCACTGCCATCGGATAAGCGTGCAATGGCTGAGAAGGAGTTGGTGATGTTGCTCGCCGAGGCATATCATTTCATTAAAGGCAGGGTAGACTATCAAGGCTTTTGTGCAACGTTTGGTGAGATGACGGCTCTTAATCGTTATATGAAGCATCTGGATAAGAATGTATGGTCTCCCAATGGTCCTAAGCCATACTATTGCTGGGAACCTTATAAGGATTACGACGTTGGAGCGTGGGGACATCGCATGAGGATAAAGTATGGCAATAATCCTCTTGTGGGGCATATAGAACTTCCCGAGCCATCGCCTGAGGTATATAGCTTTAGTGATATTCTGCACCATCTATGCAATCAGGAATATCGTTATATGGTGATAACTCCCGATTATAAGGATGATGTTAACTATGTGAAACGCGCCGAAAAGAGATTTCTATTAAATGGCGTTAGTGAGTGGTATCAGAATATTGCAGATGTTGTGGATCGCAGCGGTGTTGTAAACTATAAGTGTGATACTATATATATCAATGATTGCGTAAAATACTCAAGCCCTTATGATGTTTATGTCGATTTGCAAATCGGATCTAAGGATTATTTTATCGACAAGGATCGTTTAGTTCAATTTGAGTGCAGTTGGCCATACATAAGTGAGGAGATGCTCGAAAAATACTTTCCTGGTGAGGAGGTGCCTATTGGAACGAAGCAATATGAGCAGATGGTAAATGGCTGCTGGGATGATTATAAACTTATTCGAAACTTGGCCATTGGCGTGGATATCACAAACACTATGATACGTATTGTTCTTCGTGATAATCGGGTTATTTATTGTGATGAGTGGGTATGGAAGCCTTAATGCTATGAATAAGCTAAAATACTATATTAATCATAGGTATGTTCGCATTGCTATTTGTGGACTACTTATTATTCTGTCGTTGTTTGTGCTTTCAAGACAGATGGATGTCGTTATATTGCTATTTCTTGCCGCTAATATTTTGCATATTATATGGGATAGATTATGGAGTTGGGTGGTTGTAGGATTCTTTTTGCTATCCTATATAGTTGTTGTTTGGCGCGGACTTATAGAGGAGTATGATTTATTATATGTGAAATACTCTTTTGATGAGTTTGCAACATTCTTTTTGTTTGGAACTATTATTACCCTAATAATTCTCATAGTAGGATATATTTTAAAACCCCAAAAGCTTAGCTGATAAACTTTTGGGGTTTCCCTTACTTATATATTAAATACATTATTACTCCTTAACGCAACGAACAGGAAGCGCATTTGCGCGGTGCATGGCGCGTTTAGCGTCGAAGCCATTCCATGTGCGTGTTGTGGTGTTGAGGTCAAAGTACATTGCTGAAGCATCACCACCATCTGTTGTTGCGGTCCAGTAGTAGCCTGACCATGGAATAGGGCACACCTCATCGTCGTTGATTATATCGAGACGGCAATCGAGGTAGTTACGACGACCCTGTGCTGTGAAGAAGTATTCAGCAGCAGTCTCGGTGTCGGTAAGCATTATGCCATACTGAGGTTGCAGTGTCTCCCACGCCATCTCGTCGTAGGCGGTGGCAATGGTGAGGTTTGCGTATACCGATGCATCAGGAACGCGCCAGCCTGCAGGGCAAGGGTCGTTCTCGGTCTTCGTCGTTGTGCTCCAAAGAGTGTTGTCGTGACCATTATACATCCAGTCGTAGTCGTTCTCCTTGTAGCCCTTGATGATTGAGAGTGGGTTATCGCTTGCCCACTGCAATGTGCCCTCCGACGATGTAGACTCCACATAGTTGATATAGGCATAAGAACCATTGTAGTTAGTCATAGTATGGTCGTCGTTAAGGTCGAAATCGTATGTTGTAGGACCTACAAACGGGTCTTTGCGTCCCCACTGATAGTAGAGACCGTATGAGTTGAATATTGTTGTGCCGTCGGTTGAGCCATTGCTATTGCACTCTGCGCCGAGGTTAAAGTTCATCAGTGTTTCGCCATTTAGCGTGATGGTATTCTCAGTAGCTACAGGGTCGTTGTTTGTAACCCATATATGCCAGCTCCAAATAAGGTTACCTGACTCGTCATAACCGCCAACAAGGGCGTTGCCAGCTTTTACACCCACATCCTCTGCATCTTCATCCTCCTTGTATCCCGCAATGTAGAACGACGCCTTGCCATCGCGCATATCGAGGTATTGAATGAGCTTTTCAGTAGTCTCCCATATTATCTGTACCTTGGCAGTCTGAAGTGGGGTAGCACAACCTCCAATCATAGGATTGAAGATATAGCGTGTATCAGGCTTTGTTGCGACATAGCAGTTTGCAGGTGAGGCGTAGTAATCAACGATATTCTCTACAATAGCTACGTATATGTCTATTGACTTGGTGTTGCCTGTAGGTGTATAGCCTTTAAGGGTAATAGTACCATTCTGCTCTTCGTCGTTGTCAAATGATGAAGGTGCAGTGACGGTGATAGTGCTGTTGTACATGTCGATGTTGTTCACAGTCCATCCACTTGGCACTGATGTGGCGGTGATGGATGTGATATTCGAACTATCGAACGATGTTGTGCCGCTATCTCCGGGCTTTGTGACTATGATTCCCTTTGCTGGTACATTTAATGAGTACTCCTCGCTCTTGCTACACGACCCTAACGTTAGGGAGGTCAACAATGTTAAAATAACTGCAAACGTGCTAAATATATTCTTCATAAAATATGGTTGTTACGGTTTAGAAATTTAGTTCTTCTATTGATACTGTTATCTCAGGATGCTTCTCCTCGATAGTTGATAGGAGAAGGTCTGCTTCTGAGTGGTCGGTGAATGTGCCGATTGCAAATTGCGCTCCACGACGAGATATACTCTTGTCGGGTGATGTCGATGTTATAGTCTCGCGGAGTGCATCGCTAATTGTGCTACAGTCAAGAATCACAACATATCTACTACCAACAGGAGCTACATTCTCTGTGTCATCCTCATTTTTCGATAGGTTGTCGATGTTTATCATCTCACCATCGCGCCAACGACAAATCTCAGGACGCTTGAAGTCCTTATCCTTAAGGAATAGTTGAGCCTCCTCAGCCTCCTTTAGTGTGGCAAAGCCACCAACATAGTAGCTGTACTCCTTATTCTCGTCCTGAGTGATATATAGCGGTTGTATACCCTTGAATAGGGTCATAGGTTGCTTAGTGCGGAATGTGCCGAGAAGAATTCGGTAGATTGTGCCACGCTCATAAACCTTAAGCTCAGGTACAGGATTGTTGTTATTGTAGAAGTTTGTTTTACCCACTTTGATAGGTGCGTAGTCGAGGAAAAGACGACGCTGCATATCTATTATCTCATACTTATACTCTGGTACAACGAGACTCTTTTGCTTGCTCTGTAGCGCAGATAGTGCTTCGGTAAGTCCCATCTCCTGAGCTACGGCAATCTCATAATCCAATAGAGTAGGGTAGCCTATAGCGTAATGCATAACAGCGTCAGAGTTGTAGATGCCATCCTCATTAGCACAACGCTGCTGCATCTCTGAAAATTTTGCTGACGAGCTGTCAAGTAGGTCGTAGCGGTTATTCTTCTCAAGAATATATCCGTAAGCGTAATATTTTGTATCGATGATATGTGCCCACTGTCGGTCAATATCCTCATTTAGCACAGAGGCAGTGGTTTTAAGTGTGTTGTATACACTGAACAGAGAGTCGGCTACAGACTCGCTGGTTGTCTGCATATATAGACGCGAAGTGTTAGAGAGGTCGTTATACAATGAAGCATACTCGTTGCATAGCTCCATCATCATATCATCCTCATCCTGCGCGGCCTCCAACTCCTCATAATCCACCTCGCTTAGATTATCTCGGAAGATGTCGTTCTTGATAAGTATAGGGTTTTGTATGACGTTATTACTTGGCGCGGTATCATCACTCTCCTCAATAGGTGATGACGAGAACATGTGAGCAAGGATATACTCCTGCTCAATATTGTTAAGCTCGGTGATAACATCGCCACGCTGCTGGCGTAGCTCGAATATCTGCTCTTCGAGAGTCAATATGTGAGATGTAAATTGCTCTATGTCAGTAGGTGATATGATAATACTATCAATGCTACGTTTGCGGTTAAACTCCTCGCGAGTAGAATTGATGATAAGCTGTATTGAGTCCTCTCTCTCCAAAAGAACCCCATTTTGTTTCTTGAGAGCCATGTAGCGTTCATTGCTCCTCAATCCTGGAAACTGAGGCTCATCTGCATAGACGAATGCTATTGCCGATAACGAAAGTATGATAAGAGTTGTATATATCTTTCTAACCATAATGTTATTAATTTTCTATTCTATCTCCAAGCTCGAATAAAGAGCAACTGGATAAATCCAAAAATCTCCAAACGTCCAATGAGCATAAGAAGCGTTGACCATAGCTTCAATGTTGAGGGTAGTTCAGAGAAGTTATCCATTGAACCTATCACTCCAAATCCAGGACCTACATTGCTTATACAAGCTATGGATGCCGAGAAGCTTGTCAATAGGTCGTAGTTAAAGAGTGTATAGATTATAGTTCCAATCAACGTAAGCATAATGTACGAGAGGATAAAGGTCATAACTAAGCTCTGAGTGCTCTCCTCCTGCACTATGCCATCCATCTTCGTGCGTATCACAGCATTTGGGTGTAGCTGTATCTTCATGCGGTTGCGAATAACCTTAGAGGCTATAAGCAGTCGGTCCACCTTCATGCCTCCCGATGTTGAGCCTGCACATCCACATATCACAGTGCAGAACATCAACAAAACAATGGCAAGAGAGGTCCATGTATTTGTGTCTGCGGTGGCAAATCCCGATGTTGTAGCAATACTTACCACCTGGAACGATGCGTGTCGTAGGGCATTGCCAAATGTCGGATATATATCCGCAGCATAGAGGCTTAATGCTATTACAAACGATATTACCAACATCATTCCTATGAACGTACGAACGACCTCCGAACGGAATATATTGTTTTTGCGTCCTGTAATAGTGGCATAAAGTATTCCGTAATGGATGGCAGATAACGTCATCGCCACCATCATAATAGTCTCAATAATTTGGCTATCCCAAAATGCCACTGATAGATTTTTGGTGCTAAATCCACATGTGCCACACGACGACATCGCTTGTGTTACAGCATCAAACCATGTCATTCCAGCATATTTTAATGCCAGTGCGGTGATAAGCGTGAGACCTGTGTATATCGTTACCAATAATCTTAAAATCACCTTTGAGCGGTAATGGAAGTTATCCTTGGCAATGGTACTCATCTCAACCGTAGAGAGCATGTGTCTACTCTTACCCATCGATGGTAGGATGACAAGTGCAAACATCACAACGCCCATACCACCTATCCATGCTGATGCTGAACGCCAGAATAGAAGACCTTGTGGTAGAAACTCGATATCGTTGAGAATAGATGCTCCGGTGGTTGTAAATCCAGAGACACTCTCAAACCATGCGTTAACAAGCGTAAACTCACCACCCCAAATCAGGTATGGAAACATCCCTACGATACATGACACTAACCATGAGCCTACGACAATGGCATATCCCTCCTTGGTCTTAATCTCGTCAACGCGCTCGACGAAGAAGAGTGGGAAAATACCTAAAAGTGCTGTCATGAATGATGAGAGTAGCAGAGGATAGAATGCAGAGTCGTGGCTGTTGATCATCGATACAATTGCCGAGATCAACATAAAGGCAGCTACGAATTGCAGAACTAAACCTATGTAACGTATAACGACGTTTACTCTCATTGAAGACTTAATTTATTGACGTAATTTCTGTATTAGTGCTATTATACGATCACGCAATGTCGCGATATCATCACGACACGCAATATTACTATCGACGGGAGTTCTATATTTTAGGAAATCGCCGAGGTCTGCATTAATGCGAAGTATAGGCTTAATGAGGTAGTGGTGTAGGAAATAGTAGAGCATCAGCACCACAACGATCATTACAACCAACGAGATAAATACTGGGGTTACGGCACGGCGTGCTGTATGGCTCAGACGGTTAACATCTGGACCAAGAGTTGTCTCCGAGCCTGTCATATACTTCGTGATTTGTGTCGATACGTTGAGGTATTCAGGCTTGTAGCTCTCCACATACCACATGTGCGTTGTGTTACGTGTAAGAGTATCGCTTGATATAGCACGATGTACATCGCCATTGATGTAGGCTTGTGCTAACTGGTTGACACGCTCAGTAAATATCAGCAACGAGTCTGTGACGTTACGATGGTCGGTGTTAATCATGCGTTTATGCGCCTCTTCTGACGCCGCAGTAAGGCGTACGATAGACTCCTCGCATTTGCTGAGGTGTGGAGTGATATCCTTGATTGAGCCGCTAATGACCGCCATAGAGATCATTGCATCGTTCTGCTCATTTAGCGCAGATATCATCTCTCCAGCGAGGTCTGTACTCTCCTTACTTGCTCGAAGGATGGCTTCCGTATCATGACTTACACGTTCCAACTCAAGAAGTGATATGGCACCAGAGAAGAAGAGCAGTAGGATGATGCTAAAAAATGCCAACTGTGTGCGACTCTTTATCGAGCTTATGGTAAAGATGTTTTTTATCTTCTTAAACATATCTGTTTCTCTGGAATTATTCTATGCTTTATGCTTCTCGCAAATCCTGACAAAAGTAATACTTTTGTGTGAATTATCCAACTATTTCAGAACTAATGTTTCCATTCTCGTCGAAAGCGTTAAGTCGCACGCGACAGATGTTGTTTATTAGAGCTGTGTCGTATGGTGCTGAAACACGCAAATAATTGTCCGTATATCCATACATCATACCACTATGATCTGTGCTCTCAAACAAAACCTCTCGCTCAGTACCCAAGTATTTGCTAGCGAATTCCTTATGTAGTCTGTCGCTAAGCTCCTCAAGGCGTGCAACACGCTCTGTAGAAATGCGCGATTGTACCTTGTTCGGCATCTCTACTGCAGGTGTTCCAGGGCGTTCTGAAAATGGGAAAATATGTAGGAACGAAGCACCAACTTCTTCAAGTAGATGATATGTCTCCATAAAATGCTCCTCGCTCTCGCCTGGGAAGCCAACAATAACATCTACGCCAAGGAACGTATCGGGCATAAGTTCGCGTATCTTTGCAATGCGTTCGCGATAGCGGTCGGCAGTGTAGCGACGACGCATAAGACCGAGGATGTGTGTTGAGCCACTTTGTAGTGGAATGTGGAAGTGAGGCATGAATTTAGGTGACTTGGCGCAAAACTCTATTATCTCGTCAGTTATAAGGTTTGGCTCGATGCTCGATATTCGATATCTCTCCACGCCCTCAACCTCATCTAAGGCGCGTAGCAAGTCGATGAATTTTTCACCTGTTGTACGTCCGAAATCACCTGTATTTATACCTGTTATAACAATCTCCTTTTGTCCTGCAGCAACAATCTCGCGAGCCTCCTCCACGATGGTCGCAATAGGAATATTTCGGCTTGCACCACGAGCATAGTGAATAGTGCAATAAGCACACTTGTAATCGCAACCATCCTGCACCTTAAGGAATGAGCGTGTGCGGTCGCCTGAGGAGTATGCTGCAAAGAAGCGAGTCATCTCCTCCACAGAGCAACTGTAGACCTCGGCTTTGCCCTTCTCTTGTAGCTCCTCTACGCGACGAAAAAGGTCGCCTTTGTTGTTGTTTCCAAGGATAATATCTACACCCTCGATGGCTGCAATATCGTTCGGCTTTAGCTGTGCGTAACATCCTGTAACAGCGATGATTGCATTTGGATTGCGACGGTGTATTTTGCGAATTATATTTCGACATTTTTTATCGGCATGCTCAGTCACGGAGCAACTATTTATAACTGCTACATCGGTAGCATCAGAAGGCTCAACTCGAAGGTAATCTCCCTGCTCAAATTCACGAGCCAAGGTAGAGGATTCCGAGAAGTTCAGTTTGCATCCTAAAGTGTGAAAACTTACTCTTTTTTGTCTCATAAAATAGTATATTTTGCCTGCGAAGTTACAAAAAGTTGTATTAATGTGAAAAAAGTTTTCGTACTATTCCAAAAAAAAAGTAAATTTGCACGTTTATAATAGTGTATGTTGATAGCGATAGATAACATATTTGCGTATGACTTTCTGACCAATGCCTTTGTTGCATGTGTGTTGTCGGGTATAACTTGCGGTATTGTAGGAAGTTATATCGTAGCACGACGCATGGTGTTCCTAAGTAGTGGTATTACTCATGCATCATTTGGTGGTCTTGGTATTGCGCTCTATGCTGGTATTGACCCTCTGCTTGGTGCGCTTGCCTTTGCGTCGCTTTCGTCGTTGGGTATAGAATATTCATCACGTCAAGGACGTATTCGTGAAGATTCAGCAATAGGCATTATATGGTCAGTAGGCATGGCAATCGGAGCACTTTTTATGTCATTGCGCCCAGGTTATGCTACCGACCTCACGAGTTATCTATTTGGCAATATATTGCTTGTGACGAGAACCGACATTGTGTGGCTTGCGGTGTTGACATTTTTTATGGTTGTCGGTGCTGTAGTGTGGTTGAGAAAGTTGATGTATATTACATTTGATGAGGATTATGCTCAGAGCCAGGGTATTAGAGTAGCTCTTGTGGCGTATATCATGGCTATCGTTATAGCTCTCACGATAGTTATGTCGATAAAGGTTATGGGAATAATACTTTTATTGTCGCTCATCACAATACCTGTGGTTATTGCCAATACATTGACGCGAGACTATCGCTATATTGCAGTGCTCTCCTCGGTGATTGCCGTTGTGGGTAATATCGTAGGATTTGTGCTAAGCTATGAATTTGATCTACCGACAGGTAGTTGTATTATATTTATTCTCGTTTCGCTACTTGTTGTAGTGAAGTGTTTTAAAATGTGTAGACTAAGACGATAATTATGAAGAAGATACATAAACTCGTTCTGAAAGCCTATATGGGTCCATTGTTAGCTGTATTCTTTATCGTGCAGTTTATCTTGATGTTGAACTTCGTATGGCGATACATTGATGAGCTTACGGGTAAGGGACTTGAGGTTAGTACCATTGCAGAGTTGTTTATCTGTGGTTCTATCAATATGATTCCATTGGGCTTGCCTCTGGCGATGTTGCTCTCGGCGATTATGACTATGGGTAACCTTGGCGAGAACTTCGAGCTGCTGGCGATGAAGTCTGCGGGTTTGTCGCTTATGCGCATACTTAAGCCACTTCTTGTCGTTGTTACGATGATATCTGTTGGTAGCTTCTTTGTTCAGAATAACCTTGTTCCATACGCAAACCAACGTATGTACGATATCCTGTTTGATGTTCGTGAGCAGCGTCAGGAACTTAAATTCCAGGATGGAATGTTCTTCAATGGTTTGCCAGATATGAGTATTCGTGTGGGTCATCAGGATCCAAATACAGGTCTGCTTACCGATGTGCTTATCTATGATACTCGCTCTGCAAATGGTAATATGACCACAACGCTTGCCGATTCGGGATATATCCACATGACGGATGATAAGTCGTATCTATATGTCACGCTCTTCAATGGTCGCACTTATGAGCATACCCGTAGCTCACAGTGGTACGATCGTAATACTATGCGAGAGCATATCTTCGCACGTCAGGATGGTACATTCCCTATTGATAAGGTCTCACGTGATGGCGATATGTCGAAGGCGTTTAGTGAGTCGCAGACACGAAATATGGCGGAGTTGGAGGAGCTTATGGATTCGCTACATATACTTATCGATCGTAGTACGTTGGCTACCTATGAGCCTCTTCTAAAGAAGCAGATATTTGTGCGTGACACGACGATACTGCCTATCGATTCGACATATTTCGATCGTTCGGAATACCGTGCCTTTAACCATTACGACTCGTTGCCTAATTTGCCAATGCGTAAACGCGCAAAGGTATATTCGTTAGCATTGAGTGCTTCACGTTCTGCGCAGGGCTCATATAGCTTTGATGAGCACTCTTCGAAAGTTGCGCTCACACAGCTCTATCGTGCTGAAACGGAGTGGCATCGCAAACTAACACTCCCTATCTCTATCATTATCTTCTTTATGATTGGTGCGCCTCTTGGAGCTATCATCAAGAAGGGTGGTTTAGGTTTGCCTATCGTTATTTCGGTGATATTCTTCGTTATTTACTACGTCATCAGTACTTCGGGTGAGAAGATGGCAAAAGAGGGTACATGGGATTCAGTATATGGTATGTGGCTGCCGGTTGTTGTGCTCACGCCTGTAGCTATCTACCTTACTTATAAGGCTACTAATGATTCATCGCTTCTTGATATGGACTGGTACGATGTGCGTATACGCAAGTTCCGTCGCTCTATGGCTAAGTATATGCCATCGTGGATGAATAAGGAGGCAAAGAAGCATAAAAATGTAAAATAAAGATAATAGATATGGACGCTAAGAGTTTGAGAATAGTATTTATGGGTACTCCAGAGTTTGCATCTACGTCATTGCGTATGCTTGTGAAGGAGGGGTATAATATTGTTGCTGTAGTAACTACTCCAGATAAACCTGCTGGTCGTGGTCAGAAGATGCATGAGAGTGATGTTAAGCTGACTGCAAAAGAGTTGGGCTTGCCTATCTTGCAACCTGAGAAGTTGCGCGATGAGGAGTTTTTGGCAGCACTCAAGGCTCTCGATATAGATTTGGGTATTGTCATTGCTTTCCGTATGTTGCCAGAGGTGGTGTGGGCAATGCCTAAGTATGGCACATTTAACCTCCACGCATCGTTGCTCCCACAGTATCGAGGTGCTGCGCCTATCAACTGGGCAATTATTAATGGCGAAAAACAGACTGGTATCACAACATTCTTGCTCAACCACGAAATTGATAAGGGTGCAATTATCGAGCAGCAGGCGGTGGATATCCTTCCTGAGGATAATATTGGTTCGTTATATGATAAGCTTATGCACTGTGGCGCGGGTCTTGTGCTTCGTACAGTAGATAAGATTGCTGAGGGAGGATACGAGACCATTGAGCAGATGCATGTTGACGAGAATACGCTACGTCCAGCACCAAAAATTTTCAAGGAGGATGGTCGAGTGGACTGGTCACGTAATGTTGTGGATATCCACAACCTGGTGCGCGGACTATCTCCATATCCAGCCGCTTGGTCGCCAATATTTAAAAATGGCGAGGAGTGTGGCTCGCTTAAAATCTTCACAACACATATTGAGCCAGCAGAGATAAATGTCGCTCCTGGTAGTGTTAAGAGTGATGGTAAGAGCTACGTTGCTATTGCTGCATCCGATGGTTGGGTATATCTTGATGAGGTGCAGATGGCTGGTAAGCGACGCATGGCTATCAAGGAGTTGCTTCTTGGCTGGCGCGATGTTTCGGAGGTCTCATTTGCATAGACCCACTAACCCCAAACTATGAATAAAGAAGATAACTTGTTGAGATATAATAATCTAAGTAGAGTACTGTGCCGAGTAGTCATGCTATTCAGTATGGTACTCTCTATCTCTATGCCCCTCTCGGCACAACCTGTTGTTGATGGCGATGTTGCAATCAGCGATAAGAGGGCAGCTGCAGTCCTAAAACTAAATGTTGCGTATGCTGCTGTGGGTGTTATTAATCCGCAGATTGAGTTTCCTATCTCGCGCAACTCATCATTTCAGACCGAGGTGGTCTATTCTCCGTGGCAATCAATTAATGGACATCCATTTCATTTTGGAATATTCCTTAATGAGTATCGTTATCATATCCCCCGTACAAATGGTTTATATGTAGGTCTTAATGGCGGTATGATGGCTTTTAAGATGTCAAAGCCAATGCTTGTGTATCGTAGCATAGTATTCCAAAATCGCTATTGTAAGGGATACGGCTATATGTTTGGTGCTGTAGTGGGATATAACTGGAAGTTCGCTCGACGCTGGATGCTTGACCTCTTCGTTGGATTTGGATATATGCATAGCAGTTATAATGGTTATTCTATGGATGATGTTGTTGATATGTATCCTCATCGTCCTGAGGATAAGCAACCTACTTCTCCTGATCCACTCAATAATTCTGCGGAGTGGCTGCCTAATAAGGCTGGTATATCAATAGGATTTTTGCTTTTTAATAAAGAGTAAAAATCGCTTTTGGTCATTGGATATTACATCGGATTAATCGTTTTGTAATAGAATTGTAACATCTTTTTAGTATATTTGTAGCAAGAAATAGCAAATTTTATGGATTTATTTATCGTTATTACCCTTGCACTTCTTGCAGTAATGGGTATTATTGTTGGCGTATCTAACGATGCTGTCAACTTTCTTAATTCGGCATTTGGCTCGAAGGTAGCAAAGAAAAATGTTATTCTCGGTGTTGCTGGCTTTGGTGTCATGGTGGGTGTTATGACATCGAGTGGTATGATGGACGTTGCTCGTAGCGGTGTCTTCTATCCTGCGATGTTCTCATATCAGGAGATTATGATTCTCTTCCTCGGTATGATGCTCTCTAACATCATCCTTCTTGACATCTATAACTCACTTGGCTTGCCTACCTCTACCACTGTATCGTTGGTCTTTGGTTTGTTGGGATCGGCAATGGCACTCGCTCTATATAATATATGGAGTGGTACTACAACAGCAAGTCTCGGAGAGTTCATCAACTCAGGAAATGCTCTTGCCATCGTGTCGGGAATCTTGCTTTCGGTGGTCCTCGCATTCCTCTCAGGACACCTACTGATGTATATCTCGCGCCTAATATTCTCATTCCGCTATAGCAAGATCTTTAGCCGCTATGGAGCGTTGTGGTGTGGTATTACCGTTGCAGGTATCATCTATTTCACCGTGTTCAAGGGTCTTAAGAGTTCGGGTATTATTCCAGAGGCTATCACGGCATACGTAAATGAGAATACAACAATCTCCCTACTCATGCTATGGGCAGCAAGCTCAGTGTTGTTGTGGGTATTGCAGCGATTCAATGTAAATATTTTACGAGTATCAATCCTTGCGGGAACATTCTCTTTGGCGTTGGCATTTGCAGGTAACGACCTTGTGAACTTTATCGGTGTGCCATATGCTGGCTACGATTCATATATGATTGCGCAAGCAGCGGGCGAGGCTCCTACGTCTATGTCGGCACTTGCTAATCCTACGCAGGCAAACTTCTGGATTATGTGTGCTGCGGGAGTGATAATGGTTGTCACGCTCTTCACTTCTAAGAAGGCTATGCGTGTTATCGAGACCGAGCGTAAGCTATCGTCGCAGAGCGAGGAGGCACCAACAAATAGCGAGGCTACAGTGGCATCGCGAGGTATCGTGCGTGGTGCGCGTGCCCTAAACGATGCAATCCTGGCTATCACACCTAAGCGCGTTATCAATTGGATTGACTCACGTTTCGAGCCACTTCCAGAGGAGGAGCGTGGTGATGTAAACTACGATCTTATTCGTGCTACTGTAAACCTTACCGCTGCGGCAATCCTTATCTCTATCGGTACGCAGTTAAAGTTGCCACTATCTACAACCTACGTAGTATTTATGGTCTCTATGGGTACGTCGCTCGCGGACCGCGCATGGGGTCGTGAGTCGGCAGTATACCGCATCACTGGCGTAACAACTGTGATTATGGGATGGTTTGTAACCGCCGTAGGTGGCTTCATCATCGCCCTTGCAGTGACATTGGCACTTGTATATGGTGGTCAGTTTGCAATCATAGGTGTTACCGTACTCTGTGTAGGTCTTATCATCAAGAGCAATATCTCTGGTAAGAAGGGGGAGGAGAAGGTAGAGGAGTCGGCAGTGGCGAAGATTGGTGATGCTCTCAAGCAGAGCCCTGAGGAGGCACTGATAACTTATACCGAGCATGTATGTGCATCTATGGAGAAGGTGACTATGATTTATGACCGCACTATCGTGGCAGTGTTCAAGGAGAATCGTAAGATACTTCGTGATATGGTGCGTGAGGCAGAGGATTTCTACCACTCTACACGTCAGCAGAAGTATGAGCTTCTACCACTTCTTCGCAATCTTCAGGATAGCGACGTAAACACTGGTCACTACTATGTTCAGGTTGTTGACTATATCTCCGAGACAAGTAAGGCACTACTTCATATCACACGCCCTTGCTATAAGCATGTTGATAATAACCATACAGGACTATCAAAGGAGCAGGTATACGACCTTAAGCGTATCAACGACCGTGTAGAGGAGATCTTTGGTGAGATTAACAAAATGCTTCGCACACGCTCTTTCGATAGTATGGAACGAGTCCTTAATATGCGTGACGAGATGTTCGATCTTATTGATGAGGTTATGCAGAATCAGCTTCGCCGTCTTCGCGACACAGGAGGCTCATCATCTGCAAACATGCTCTTCTTTAATATCCTCACTGAGACAAAGACAATGGTGTTGCATTCGCGAAATATTATGAAGTCTTTGGAGCACTTCATCCAGTAATTTTCGTGATAGCAGCGCATCAGCGATGCTTCAGTCGAAATGGCGAATGGGAAATACGCTTTGTATGTCCCATCCGCCATTTCTCGTGTCATCGCCACTGCTGCACTACTCTGACGAAAATTCACACAATCTTTGGGGAGGGTATTTTTATCAAGCATTGTATCTACTACCTTTTGACAAGAAATTGTTGTCGTGCCTATCTGCAAGTCTTTTATTATATAAAAATGATGGTGTCCAACAAGTTTTGCGGACACCATCCATTCTTTTAGAAGTTGTATAACAAGAGCTGATTTTAGGCTTGCGAAGCTCGAAAAACAGAGTTTACTCAGCGTAAATGAGCATTTTGAGAGCGAGCGTAACGACAAAGCAACCTTGTTAGACAGCTTCTATCATACATATATCTATATATATTACAAATTCAACTCCTTTGCCAAAGCCTCGATCTTTGCGTCGAGAGCTGCCAATGTCTCGTCGAACTTATCTACGCTCTCTAACTGAGTCTTAACGCCGAAGTAGAACTTAATCTTAGGCTCTGTACCAGATGGGCGTACTGAAACCTTTGTGCCATCCTCAGTGAGCCACTGGAGTACGTTGCTCTTCTCGTCAATACCCTCGATAGGCTTGCGCTCGCCACTGCGAACATCAATCTCCTCAAGAGTCTTATAGTCGAGAATCTTAACTACAGGCGAGCCACACAACTCCTTAGGAGGATTCTCGCGGTAGTCAACCATCATCTGCTGAATCTCTGCAGCACCATCCTTGTCCTTGCGAACAACATTCACCAAGCCCTCGCGGAAGAAGCCATACTTAACATATAGCTGCTGCAACCACTCATAGAGCGTGATGCCCATAGTGTCGCGTGCCCACGCTGCAGCCTCGGCAACAAGAGTAATGGCCGATACACCATCCTTATCGCGAACATAGTCGCCTGGGAGGTAACCAAATGACTCCTCACCGCCACCGATATACTTTGTCAAGCCCTCCTGCTCGCGGATAATCTTAGCGATATACTTGAAGCCAGTGAGACAGTTGTAGCACTTAACGCCGAAATGCTCAGCTACAGCATCAGGAATCATAGATGTAACAATAGTTTTTACAACGAACTCCTTGCCTG
>JAGBUS010000116.1 GCA_017630735.1 Alistipes sp.
CTCCTCCAACGATGTGAGCGTATGCTCCTTTGACGAACCTGTTGCACCACCAACACCATCACGACCTGTGCGGCCACCGAGCAACAATACAACATCGCCAGCTGCGGGACTCTCACGACGCACGTTGTCGGCCTTAACAGCACCAACAACAGCACCTACCTCCAAACGCTTAGCCACATAATCTGGATGATATACCTCACGAACATGTGTTGTAGCAAGACCTATCTGGTTACCATAGCTTGAGTAACCTGCAGCAGCCTTTGTAGAGATAATACGCTGTGGGAGCTTACCCGCCATAGTCTCTGATACTGGCTTGTAGATATCGCCAGCACCTGTTACGCGCATAGCCTGGTAAACGTAGCTACGACCTGACAATGGGTCACGGATAGCACCGCCAAGACATGTTGATGCACCACCGAATGGCTCAATCTCTGTTGGGTGGTTGTGGGTCTCATTCTTGAACTGCAACAACCACTTCTCCATAACGCCATCTACGTCAACATTAACGAAGATAGAGCAAGCGTTGTTCTCCTCGCTCTGCTCCATATCGTCAAGCTTACCCATCTTCTTGAGGTAGCGAGCACCGATAGTAGCAAGCTCCATCAAGCAGAGGCTCTTCTCCTCGCGACCAAGCTCTGAGCGAATCTTACGCATCAAGTCCAAAGATTCCTCGAACTCAGCCTTCATGAATGAATCATCGAGAGTAATCTCCTCTATCTCGGTAGTAAATGTTGTGTGACGGCAGTGGTCACTCCAATATGTATCGAGGATACGAAGCTCTGTCTCGATAGGATCACGACCCTCCTCACGGAAGTAGCGAACAACCTCACGGAGGTCATCAGCATTCATAGCCAAGCCATTCTCCTTGCAGTATGGAGCCAAATCCTCCTCCTTCATATCACGGAAGCCCTCCAAAACAGCTACAGGCTTAACATCTGCGCTCTCGTTATCTGAAAGCACCTCAAGGTTCTTCTTGCGCGACTCTACGGCATTGATAAGATACTTCTCGATGCGAGCCATATCCTCCGCAGTAACGCTCTTGTCGAAGATATAGAGACGTGATGACTTAATCTTAACCTCAGCATTAGGCTCGATAAGGTGTACGCAATCTACAGCAGATGCAGCACGCTGGTCGAACTGACCAGGCAAGAACTCCACTGCGAGGAAAGGCATACCCTCCATATCACACTCATCAGTAACCGCGTCGGTAACAACCTCACCAAATACTGAATAGCGGCTCTTCTCCAACAACTCGTCAGAGAAACCAAAAAGGTCATAAACATTTACAAAGCGCAACTGCTCGATATTCAAACCGAGGTTTGTATTTAGCTCCTTGCGCAACGTATCAGCCTCAACCTGAAAGCGAGAATATTTCTCGACATATATACGGCGATTCTTCATAATCGATTAGTTTGTCGTTAGGGGTTTTGAATTACAACTCTGCAGCGAGAACCTTCTCAGTCTGTGCCTTACGGAAAGCAATAAGACGCTCCTCAAGAGCCTTGTCGGTAAGTGCGAAGATAGAGGCTGCGATGAGAGCCGCATTCTTAGCACCATTGATAGCAGTTGTAGATACTGGAATACCACCGGGCATCTGAACAATTGAGAGCAAAGAGTCCATACCACCGAGTGCCGATGTCTTGATAGGCACACCGATAACAGGGACTGTTGTAAGAGCTGCGGTAACACCCGCTACGTGTGCTGCGCCACCTGCACCAGCAATAATAGCACCGATACCACGCTCACGAGCAGACTCAGCATACTCAACCATAAGGTGAGGTGTACGGTGAGCAGAGATAACACGTTTCTCATACTCGATACCCAACTCCTCCAAAGTCTCGACTGCGGCCTTCATAATATCCCAGTCGCTGGTAGAACCCATAATAACTGCTACTTTCATAATCTTAGTTGTTTTAATTATATTATTTTTTACATTATTTTCAAAACAAAGACCGCTAACACCCTAAGTATCAGCGGTCTAATTGTTATTTTCCCATATTTTTATAGCACTCCGCACCCATAGACAAAGCACCAGCCATTACACGCGTCTGAGTCACAACATCGGTGCGTTTCAGACACTGCTCACACATTGGCGTGTGAAGCACGTAAATTTGGGGATTGACAATACTATAATTCATACGACAAAGATAGTATTTTTTTCCCAATAATAAAAGTGTGATTCGCTCTTTTTTCAACTTTTTTTTAACATTCACACCCTTTCATCGCAGTCTCTGCTTTGCGTGCCTCGCGCAACCATCTCATATACCCCACAATAGCAAGCACACAGTAGACCAAATAGAGGCATCCAGTTATCGGAATTCCCTTGTAGAAATACAATCCTACGCTAATGGCATCAACCACCAACCACACAAGCCACTGCTCTACGAGTTTTCGCGACAACATCCACATAGCAACGATACTCAATGCCGTTGACATAGCATCGAAGAATGGTACTTGACTATCAGTAAAACGAGTTAGGAAAAAGTAGAGCGCAACGTGCAGAACGGCATACACCGCAACAAGTGACACAACCCAATCGTATGGAGTATGCTTTATAGTCGCCTCACTTTTGTTTTTGCTACTACGCTTCCAAACACACAAACCATAGATACCAGCTAAGACATAGTACAACTGCATCGCTGCATCGGCATAAATACCCGACTGCAGATAAAGCAAGCCATGCACCATGGGCATTATAGCACCAATAACCCACACCCATATATTTGCCTTATACTCCAGCCATAAGTACAAAAGACCTAACGATGTTCCTACGATTTGCAGAATCAGAGACCAATCCATTACACTCTACTTTTTATTGTTTATTAAAAATTAACCGTAATATTTGCCAATACGTTGATTGGTGCCTGAGGAAAGTAAAAAGCCTCGTCATAGCGCGCACCATCCCACATATATGAGTAGCCATAACCATTTGACTCATACAACGTTGAGAAGAGATTATTCACCACTACACCAAAGCGCACCGAGCGGTCATCGCACATCTTAAACGTATAGCCCAAATCGAGGTTAGTCACACAATAGGCATCCAACGATAACGCCTCAATTTCATTATTAGTAAAATACTGTTTACCAACATATTGTGTATTCCATATTAAACCAAAACCTTTAACATGAAAATCTGCTGTTACAGCACCCATTACAGATGGCGAGTATGAGATTGTCATATCACCGAGATTTTGACCATAAGTTGGACTATTTCGCAATTCATCAACATAATCCTGAATACGGTTTTGTGAGAGGGTAACATTACCCGACAGAGTCAGCCATTTTGCGGTTTTCCACGATGCCATAATCTCCACACCACGACGATAACTTCTATCCACATTTACATTCAGCGCATCATCACCATCGTTGACCATACCAGTTGCCACCAACTGATTATGATAGAGCATATAATACAAGTTAACGCCAAGCGTTAGTCGAGGTGAGATATATGTATATCCTAACTCAAAATCAATGAGTCGCTCAGGCTCTGGATAGCTATCATCTGAAGCAAACATATATCTATCGGTGAAGTCGGAACGTGTAGGCTCACGGTGCGCCACAGCCACCGACGCAAAGACATTATGATTATGGTGGATATAGCTAAATCCAAGACGTGGATTAAAGAAATTATACTCGTTGTCGACATCTATAGGTTGCATCGACACCGTGCCATCATCGCCCCAAACGGCATTATCATTCACACCCCACGCGCGATAGCTAACATAGCGATACTGTATATCTCCGAAGAGGTGTAGCTCGTTATCCCAGAAACCCCTAAGCAGAGCCCAGTCGGCACGTGCAAAGATATTGCCATCCCACTTTACAACATCGTTGTCGTACCACTTACCCCCAACATCCTCAACGCCATCTACCCATGAGATAGTACCCCAGTGCGGAGAGTTGTAGTAGCTCATCGAGCCACCAAAAGTAAGGTCAATATTTCGCTTATGATAGTTTGCCGAAATGTTAGCACCAGCGAGATGATTATCCATCAACTTATGACGAATAATATCCGCCTCGCCACTCATTCCGAGATTTAGATACTCCGACAAATCGGCATCGTCACGATACTGATTATAATAACCATAGCCGTATGTATAGAATAGCGTAGAGTTAAGGCTCCACTGACGGTTGAATATATGATTTATAACCAGCTGATTATTAATCTGAAGATAGTTATCCGTCTGGTCGTCATAATAGTTTACGTGCGTACCATCCGCCAAAACAAACGGACCATCGGAAGTTTCGTACTGTCCAGAGTCGTGATATCTGCGACCATAAAGTTCCATATCGGCACGCGACACACCATTATATGTAAGATATGTCTTTGCCGTGCCACCAAACGAGAGTAGCTTAACCTTGGTATTTGAGCCGTAATAACCAACCTGTGCCATATAACTCTTAAGATCTGTAGAGCCACGCTCGATATAGCCATCTGAGCCGATATGCGATAGGCGAGCATCCACAACCCAGTGGTCACGCATAAGCCCTGAGGAGAGCTGCAACGACTGCTTATTTGTATTATACGAGCCATACGACAACGATGCCGAGCCCCCAAATTCTGGAGATAGAGCATCTGTAGTCAGCACCACAGCACCACCAAACGCTCCTGCACCATTGGTTGACACACCTGCACCTCGCTGCACCTGAACGCTACCCACCGAAGATATTAGGTCGGGCGTGTCATACCAATACATAGAGTGCGAATCGGGATTATTCATCGCTACGCCATTTATCGTAACATTGATACGTGTAGCATCGGTACCTCGCAAACGAATAGATGTTGCACCAATACCGATACCAGTCTCATTGGTTGCAATTATGGATGGCGTAAGAGCAAGTGCCGAAGGTAGATCCGTTCCATAGCTGGAACGCACAATAGCCTCCTTCGTGAGATTATCCTGTGCTACAGGGGTTGTACGTTTTGCATAGGTTGTTATAACCTCAACAGTCTCCACCTCATAGACCTTTGTAGTATCTAACTTGGGATAGAAATCTTGCGCCACAACATTGACGCACACAATGAGCATAGATGCCCAAAAAGAAAAAATCCTTTTCATACTTTTAAAATTTAAGTTGAAAAGGGGCTTAATAAGATATGGTCCAATCCTGGTATCGGCATTACCCGTATCCAGTACAATGGGTATCATCTCAGCCACTACCTACACTACGCTTTGACAATGACTGGATATCCTTTTACAATATCATCCAGTCTCAGCCACCTGCACCGTCTCGAGCCAGCACACTGCGTAACATAGGAGTAGCACCCCTTAGTTGGGGCAAAGATATAAAAAATTTCACAAACAACAAAGGTGTGTTCAAAAACAAATCGAACACACCATCATTGTATAAAGTTGTATAACAAGAGTTAGTTTTAGGCGCACGCAGACCGAAATAGCGGAGTTTACTTATCGTAAATGAGCATATTGAGGACAAGTGCAACGACAAAATAACCTTGTTAGGCAACTTTATTAGAGTTAGTAATATAACCAATAATCACTAACCTTAAACTCCCCTCTATAATCAAGATATGTAACCTCACATATATTTGTACCGACGAATGTCATCTCTACCCTATCCACAGTGTCATAACATGGATTCTCACAAATTACAGAGACACGCCCCGATAGATAACGACTATTGTATTTATCAGTCACATGGAACACGAGTTGCTCTTTGATATCGCTTGTAAACAACACATTGCGTGTTTCACTATTATTATAATCAGAGACCTCAAAATAGATACCTCCATCCATACCAAAGCGCAAACCATTATCTATATCACGCGATATCAACTCCACGTCTACATCATAGTCTATAACACGTCCTTCAGCCAGTGCAGTATAACGATATTTACCGTCACCCACAGATGCGATAGTAATAACACAACCCGTATAGCCATTCATCACCCATGTACCACCCTCTGAGAGTAGCTTACCATCGGTTGTGAAGGAAACAACGGTACGTGGACCGCTATAAGACAATGTTTTGATAATATTAACCACACCCTCGCTATATTCTACGTTATACTCATCTAAATACTTCTCTCGTATCAATTCATCACCCGTTGACAAATACCAATCAGCAATAAGTGCATGAGCCACATCCGATGAAACATCATTCTTATAAGACGACAATGCCACCTTTGCAACATAGATACCAACATCTATAGGCTGACGGTTATCACCATCATCAATAACACATGATGTCAATGTTGTTAATGCCAACAAAATAGTAAATATATACCCTCTCATAGACTATTTCTTTTTATCGTTAAACCTTACACCAATACCTCCACGCACCGAGCCACCAATGCCTGCGCCAATCTCTACAAATCCATAGAAAGAACGACCCAACTTGAGACCCACAAAAGCTACATCTCCCATAGGCCAAAGACTGCCATACACACGTTCAATGTGAGCGCAGAATCCCAGTGCTACAGATGAATACATCTCAACTTTCTCTCTTCGCAACCAACTAAAGCGTACATCGAGCATAGCAGCGACATTAAAGACATTCTCGCCATAGAGACGCTCATTAGTAAACAAATCATACTTATACTGCCATATTCCAGCAAACGAACTCTTTACACCCAGCGAAAACCAAGGGCGCAACTGGCGAGCATAACTAAGACCTATGGTAGAGAACTTATATCGTGGTCCATAAACTTCACGCAAATTATTAAGTCTCTCATACATAGGATAATCCACAATTTCCTCCTCCATCAAACCATCAAATAGACTTCCAAGCAACGCCTCAGATATAAGACCTGGCGCACCATACCACAACGTGATATCATTCTTCTTGCGAATATTCTGAAGCTGCAAATCTCTCTTTTGTTGCAACTCTATAGCCTCATCACCTGCGACCATATACCCCGATACATGATCGTAGATAAGTTGATCGGTAACTACCTCTTGCGCCGAGATAAACTGTGCTGAGCAAATTAGCGCAACACAAGCTACTATATATTTATATAAGTTCTTCATCGCTACTTATTTTTTTGAGTTAATTCTACATCCGAAACCTACATTTATAACACCTCGTGAGCCCCAGCCAAACTCCATAAATCCAAACCACTTGCGACCCACCGACAGACCAAGAAACTTAAGGTCGTAAGCACAATAACCTCTTGTTGTATAGGTATCATAGAAGTTACTTCGCGACGGTTTATAACGCTCAATACCCAAACCCAAGCCTAAACTTGAATACAGCTGCACAGCACCTCTACGCAACCACGCGAAACGAATAATAGGCATCACAGTCACGAAATCCTGGCGCAACCTATCAACGCGCTGTTCAGTTTTATCATTATAAACATTACAACAGCCCATAACCCACGTCACATTAGCACCGATACTGAACCACTCAGTAGCCCAATAGCCATAATCGAAGTTAAAGGTATAGAAGTGGTCGTTACTGAGATAATTGGGCGTATTAATATAGTCATCATAATGACCTATTGTCTCATTCCAATTAATATTTAAACCATATCTATTGGTTGCTCCCCATGCGAGGGAGAATCTCAAGTCATGAGTACCTGGAAGAAGAGGCTTCGAAGGTGAAACACCTATGCGAGCATTGGGGTCATGAGGTCGAAACTTTACTTTATAGGTTCCGAGCGAATCACGAAACTTATAGGTATACTGCGCCGAAACCTCCGAGACACCTATAATAAATATCATCGCCACGAGACAAGATAGAACTGAAATTAGCCGTTTCATTTTCCTGTTTGTTTTGTTTTATGTTAGTGCAAAATTAACTAAAAGATAGGGAGTGACCAAATTTTTTAGCTTAAAATTTTTCCGCGAGCCACTTTATAACTTATTGATTATCAATATTATAAACAAGGGTTATTTTGCCATTTTTTCATAGTATTGATTATCAAGCAGTTACGCAAACACATATTTAACAATCTGATTAACAATATTTTACATCACACATAACTAATCACTATTTGTTTTTTGCAGAAATTTTTATACCTTTGTGTGATTATAACGAAGATCACGATTTTTCGTTGTTATTCACACTACTCGACAAAGACTTTTAAATAAAAATATTATGAAACGAATCATTGCTCCGTCGGTTCTCTCTGCCGACTTTGGAAATCTCAACCGCGATATGGAGATGCTTAATAGCTCGCAGGCTGAGTGGGTACACGTGGATGTTATGGATGGTGTTTTTGTACCAAACATCTCGTTCGGTTTTCCCCTTATGAAGCCACTTCGCAAGGGTACTGAGAAAGTTCTCGACGTGCATCTTATGATTACTGCACCTGAGAAGTATGTTGCTCGCTTTGTAGAGGCAGGTGCCGACTACGTAACATTCCACTACGAGGCAACAGAGAACATTCAGGAGTGTATAGACCTTATTCGCAAGGCTGGTGCAAAGGTAGGTATCTCTATCAAGCCAGGCACTGAGCCTGAGGTATTGGATAAGTGGCTCGACCAGCTCGACCTTATCCTTGTTATGAGCGTAGAGCCAGGCTTCG
The DNA here is from genome assembly GCA_017630735.1 of Alistipes sp. Lineage (GTDB taxonomy): Bacteria > Bacteroidota > Bacteroidia > Bacteroidales > Rikenellaceae > Alistipes. The sequence continues at coordinate 8,495 of JAGBUS010000116.1, forward strand.
GAGGTCAGAAGTTTATGCCATCATCTATTGCTAAGTGCGAGTATTTGGCAAAGAAGAAGCAGGAGTTGGGTCTTCAGGAGCTTATCATCGAGGTAGATGGCGGTATCTCGGCATCGAACTCTCGTTTGCTCTTCGACGCTGGTGCTGAGGCTCTCGTTGCTGGTAGCTCAGTATTTGGTGCGCCAGACCCAGAGCAAGCTATCGTAGATATGATTAACTCATAAAGTGAAAAGGGAAAACTGAAAAGTAAAAAGTAAAGTAAGGTACGCTTCGCGAAATATATATGCGTCGCAGACACCACACTTTTCAGTTTTCACTTCTCACCTTTCACATCTAAAGTAATAGATAAGTGATTTCATTAGACAACCTTACCATAAGCTACGGAGGCTGGACACTCTTTGACGGCATATCGTTTATGATTAACCCTAAGGACCGTATAGGTCTTGTGGGCAAGAATGGTGCGGGCAAGACTACCCTTCTGCGCGTCATAACTGGTGAGCAACAGCCAACCGAGGGTGCTGTGACCATAAACGGAGAGTGCTCAATAGGCTACCTACCTCAGCAGATGCGTGTGGCAGATACCACAACTCTCGTTGCCGAAACTGCAAAGGCATTCGACGAGGTGTTGCGTATCGAAGCAGAGATAGAGCGTCTCACAGCCGAGATAGCATCGCGCACCGACTACGAAAGTGCTGAGTATGAGGAGTTGATACACCGCCTTAGCGTTGCCAACGACCGCTACCATATCCTTGGTGGCGACACACGCGATGCCGACATTGAGCGCACGCTCCTTGGCTTGGGATTCAAGCGTACAGACTTTGAGCGTCCCACACGCGAGTTCTCAGGAGGCTGGCGTATGCGTATCGAGTTGGCAAAGTTACTACTAAAGCGACCATCAATATTCCTCCTTGACGAGCCTACCAACCACCTCGACATCGAGAGTATTCAGTGGCTTGAGGAGTATCTCAAAAACTACAATGGCGCGGTGTTACTCATATCGCATGATAGAGCTTTTCTCGACAATGTTACTACACGCACCATCGAGTTGTCGTTGGGTAAGGTATACGACTATAAGGTTCCATACTCAAAATTTGTTGTACTACGTGCCGAGCGTCGC
>JAGBUS010000012.1 GCA_017630735.1 Alistipes sp.
ATCACAGGCTGTTACTACTTGCCAGATGTATAAGCGTAAGTTCGAGGATGGCTCTACTATCACTATCGAGCCATGGCGTTCTGCAGCATTCCCAGTAATCCGCGACCTCGTTGTTGATCGTGGTGCTTACGATAAGATTCTTCAGGCTGGTGGTTTCGTATCAGTACGTACTAACTCAGTACCTGATGGTAATGCTATTCCAATTCCTAAGGCAGATGCTGACGAGTCTATGGACGCTGCAGCTTGCGTAGGTTGTGGTGCTTGTGCTGCTACTTGTAAGAACGGTTCAGCAATGTTGTTCGTTGCTGCACGTGTATCTTCACTTGCTAAGTTGCCACAGGGTCGCGTAGAGGGCGCACGTCGTGCTAAGGCGATGGTTGCAAAGATGGATGAGCTCGGCTTCGGTAACTGTACAAACACTGGTGCATGTCAGGCACAGTGTCCTAAGTCTATCTCTATCGCGCATATCGCACGTTTGAATCGTGAGTTCCTTGCTGCTAAGCTTCAGGACTAAGCGAATAGATGATAAGGCAGTTCTTCTGCCAACAAAAAATGTAGCGAGCCGAACAGCTCGCTACATTTTTTTATTCAATTAATTGCTCCTTTAGAAGTACTCCTCTCGGTAGGTGTAGTTATTGCGGAGAGCCTCAAATTCCGAGGCGAGGGTCTTTAATTTGTTGCTCTCCGATGTGATGTCGTAATGCGATGGTATGGTTTGGCAAAGCTCCTGCCACGAGATAAGACGTGGGGTAGAACGTGTAATGCCCTCGGGATACCACTCCTTAAGAGGTAGATTGAAAAACTCCGCAAGAGCCGCTACACACATCGCCGTAGCGTTTGCCTTGCCTTGCACCGAGTAGCCCGCAATATGTGGCGTGGCAATCTCCGCGCCAGCAAGAACATCGGGGTCTAAATCTGGCTCTCCCTCCCAAACATCAAAGGCATAGCGGTGGTCGCTATGTAAAACTGCGCGGTTATCCACAACGCCGCCACGCGAAGCATTTATAATTGTCGCTTGAGGTCGCATCATCTCAATAAGTGTGCTACTTATGAGGTGGCGAGTAGTTGTGTCGAGTGGTGTATGCAGCGTTATTATATCGCACTCTTCAGCAATCTCCTCTATAGTGTGAAAATCTCCTCCCTCGCGCTCCTGGCGTGGGGGGTCGCACTCCATAACGCGAAATCCCCAATGGCGTGCATACTGCGCTACGAGGGAGCCTACGTTACCGACGCCAACAACACCGAGTGTATAATCCTGGGGCGTGCAACAATCTTTAATGACCAAATGTCGCAGAGTGGCAGCTACCCACTGTAGTACGCCACGTGCATTACAGCCGGGTGCGGAGCACACCTTTATTCCATGTCTCTTGCAATATTCGAGGTCTATATGATCTGAGCCTATGGTTGCTGTGGCAACAAACTTGACGTTACTATTTTCTAGCAACGTAGCATCTACCTTTGTGCGTGTACGAATGATAAGTGCATCAGCATAACGAACGGCATTGTTTGTGATCTCTGCACCAGCCATATATGCCACATCAGCATAGGGCTCAACGATGCCACGAATGTATGGTATTGCGCTATCAATAATGACCTTCATAAGCTCTTCTATAGAGATAAATTTTTAGCAAAGATAGCGATTATATATAAAAAATTACTAAATTTGCATGATATTTATATATGTGTTACTATTTTTAACCTTATATAAATAACGCATTTTGAAGAGTTAATTAATATTCTGTGTTATGGAGGATAAGATGTTTGACCCTAATGGTGCTATACCTGATAATGGTAACTATTTCGGTATTCCGTTGAGCCCCGATGAGGCAGCATTGGTGTTGATCTCTGCACCATGGGATACTACAGTGTCGGAGCGCGCGGGAAGCTCGTATGCTCCAGATGCTATCATCGAAGCATCGCGAGGTGTCGACTTCTTTGAGCCTATGGCACCATACACATGGCGTAAGGGCATTGCCACTGCGCCTATCGACTACTCCATTCAGGATATGTCTCATCGCCTGCGCTCGGATGCTGATCGCATAATAAAGGCATATAAGCATATAAACTCTTCGGCTCTCGATGCAATGGGCTATGAGCGTCGTTTACGACGTGTAAATGAGGCTTCGGAGGCAATCAACGATAATATATACGAGCAGGCTAAGCAGTGGCTCGATAAGGGTAAGATTGTCGGCTTGGTTGGTGGAGATCAGTCTACAGCATACGGTAATATACGTGCTGTTGCGGAGGCTCACTCTAAAATAGGTATTCTCCATATCGACTCAAATTGCGACCTAAGAGAGCAGTATCAGGGCTTCAATCACTCTAATGCTTCGGTTATGTACAACGTACTTCGTGATATCGAGGGCGTTGAGCGTATTGTAGGCGTTGGAGTACGTGCTTTCTGCCCTCAGGAGTGGGAGCGAGCAATGAGTGATGAGCGCGTAACGCTCTTTACTGGTCAGACGATATGGGCAAAGCACTTTGAGGGCGTTAATTGGGCTGCGATGTGCGATGATATTATCGCCGAGCTCCCTGAGAAGGTATATGTGTCGCTTGATATTGATGGTCTTACCATTGAGTGCTCACCACATACAGGCTCTATGGTAGCAGGTGGTCTGCGTTTCCCAGAGGTTGTATATCTGTTAGGTAGAGTTGTTGATTCGGGACGTAAGATTGTAGGCTTCGACCTCACGGAGGTTGTCCCAGACCTTGACGACAAGACAGATGCCGCAATTGCTGCACGACTACTATATAATATGTGTTGTATGGCACTAAAGAATCACGCTGCACCAGACGTGTTATAAAGTGAAAGGTGAGAGGTGAAAGGTGAAAAGTAAGGTGTGCTACGCACGAGATTTAAAGAGGAGAGGAGACTGCAGTGCAGTTTTAGATGAAATTATAAACTTTGAAATAGATATTACGAATAAATAAATTAGAGGATATGTTTACAAAATTTGGACGCATCAAGCGTTCTCATATCATATCGCAGCAGGGTAGAAACTTCCTTCAGGCACCATGGGCTGGAGGTATTGTGCTCATCGTCTGCGTTATCGTTGCTATGCTCCTGGCAAATCTCCCTGCAACAAGTGAGATATATTCCCACTTCCTTCACATGGAGATGGGTCTCTTTGTTGATGGAAATCTTTTCCCTCGCGGTATGAATATCGAGAAGATCGTCAATGACGGTCTTATGGTGGTATTCTTCTTCGCTGTAGGTCTTGAGATACGACGTGAGATATCTGATGGCGAGCTATCAACGCCAAAAAAGGCGATACTTCCTGTTGTTGCGGCTTTAGGAGGTATGCTTGTCCCTGCCCTCATCTATTCGATTTTTAATGCTGGCACTGAGGTTGTTAATGGTTGGGGTATTCCTATGGCTACTGACATCGCCTTTGCTATAGGTATCATGTCGCTATTGGGTAGTCGTGTGCCACTCTCGTTAAAGGTATTTCTTACGGCGTTGGCTGTTGCGGATGACCTCGGAGCGATATTTGTCATTGCGCTCTTCTATGGCGAGACTCCTGATATGACGTTGCTTGGTATAGCTCTTATTATCATGGTCGGCATATATTTCATGCGCCGTATGGGTGAGTTCCGAATGATTGCCTATTTGATTCCTGCGTGTGTAGTGTGGATCCTGTTCTACTATTCGGGTGTTCATGCTACAATCTCTGGCGTTGCTATGGCTATGCTTATCCCTACCGAGCCACGTTATAGCCGTTCATACTACCTCCACAAGGCAGATATCATCGAGAAGGGTATTAAGGACGCTGACCTTATCGAAGATGAGCATGAGGCTGAGGAGACGCGACTATATCATCTTCGTCGTATGACTCAGATTTCTAACGGTGCACAGGGCATGAGCCACCGTATGGAGCATATCCTTATGCCATACGTTAACTTCATCATTATGCCAATCTTCGCCTTGGCAAATGCTGGCGTACATATTCCATCGGCTGATTACTTTAATATCTTTGAGTACTCTGCAGAGTTGGGATCAATAGGTATGGGTATCTTCTTTGGTCTTGTTGTGGGTAAACCACTTGGTATATCGCTATTTAGCTATGTAGCTGTTAAACTCGGTATTGCCGATAGACCTGCAGGTGCATCATGGTTAATGCTCATCGCTGTAGCATGCTTGGGTGGTATTGGCTTTACAATGTCTATCTTTGTAGATAACCTTGCTTTTGATAAGGCTACGCATCAGACATTCATCGACATGGGTAAGATAGCCATCCTCATAGCGTCGACTGTGGCGGCTATGCTGGGTACGCTCTTAATATCTATCGAGGCAAAGCGAGAAAAGAGATCGTGAATGATTAAAAATAAAGAGATATGAAGAAGATTGTTTCAATAGTTATAGTTGTAATTGTTGCGCTTTCTATGGCGTGTAATCGCCCTAAGACAGCTACGGTAGAGGTGCCCATCATGCAGACAAGTGCCGACTCCATGTCATACGTCTTGGGTCTGAATATTGGTCGCAACCTTATGGGTATCGACTCGTTGCTTAACATAGATGCTGTATGTGAGGGTCTTCGCGATGCCTATTTCTCGGAGGATAAACTCAATGCTGAGGAGGCACGTGCGGCATACCTCAAATATATGAACTATGATGTGTATGAGCGTGTTAAGGCGTTTGAGACGCAGTTCCTTGAGGATTTGCGTAAGGCGGATAGAAAGTTCGTTGCCACATCTTCGGGACTTACGTATAAGGTGCATACACTTGGCGATATGAAGAAGGTGATACGTAACAACCGCGATACGATACTTGTGCAATACCGAATGTTGAATGTTGCAGGCGAGGTTGTTGATACAACTTATTACCATGGTGATACGTTGCGTCTCGCTGTTGGCGATATGACACGTGGTGTTATCGAGGCATCGAAGCTTATTGGTGAGGGTGGTCATATTGAGGCATGGGTACCATCAAATCTTGCCTTTAGCTCGGCAGGATGTGACTCGTTGGGCGTATTGCCAAACACAATGCTCTATTATGAGTTGTGGTTGATTGATGTTGAGAAACGATAGATAGATTATTAACAATTAACTTATTATATGAAGCGATTATTTATTGTCCTTTGTTTGGCTGCCACTATTGTGTCGTGTGGCGAGACCAAGCGCGATTTCTATTTCGAGCCATTAGAGAACAGAGTCTATAATGACCCTTCTGCGGAGTTTGATACATTGTCGTATGCAATAGGTATGAATATGGGTCTTAGCATGGTTTTGCACCCAGCAGGTAATATCTTCGATATCGACATCATTATGAAGAGCTTTGATGAGGAGCTCTCTAAGAGCGAGGTGGATAAGGAGTTCCTCAAGGCTAACGCGGAGTATTTACAGCGTTTCTACAACGAAAAGTTGCAGTCGCATATCATGGCACGCCGCTTTGCTGCTAATAAGAATGAAAATACCTTCAAGCCATCGGTATTTGACAATGGTGAGTACTCTGTAGAGAAGGTATCACAGGCATTTGGCTATGATATGGCAAGCCATACACGTAAATCATCATATCCTGCAAATGTATATTGGATGATGCGTGCTATTGAGGATGCTAAGAAGGTGGAGAGCGAGAGCATCGTGGATGACTATATGGCATTGGATGTTATGACCTTCCGCCGTGTTATGTCGGATTATTTCACCAACGACTATCCAAACTATATGTCGGAGCGTGGTGGTAAGTGGTTTGAGCGCGTGTCAAAGCAGCGAAATGTTAAGATGATGGTTGTAGAGGGTGATACACTCTACTATCGTATTGATAAGGCTGGCAATGGCAAACACCCACAGTCGCTTCGTGATACTGTATCATTCAATTATGATGTATACACAATGAGTGGTAACCTTGTAGAGTCGCACGATCAGCGTGTGGAGACCCTCAAGACATCGTTGGCTGAGGCAATGGCTGATACTACGTCAACACCTGAGATGCGTGAGATGCGCGTAGAGCGTCTAAAGTCTCAGTTGGAGAAGACCGAGAATCTTCGAATTGTCCTTGAGCGTGCAATGATCAAGGGCTCGCAGTATGGCATCCAGAAGGTTAGCGAGGGTGGTGATATCACATTGTGGATACCTGCATCATTGGCATACGGCAGCCGTGGTAATAAGGTGGTGGCACCTAACGAGCCTATTGTTATGACTATCCATCTCAACTCTGTAGCTTATGGTCCAACTGATGAGGAGATTGAGGCAGAGAAGATGTTGTCAACTAAGTTTAATAAGGGTCTGCCTGTAAATCCTAAAGGTAAGCAATCTGTTATTAATGTTAAGCCACATAGCGCACAGCGTAACGATGAGAGCGGTAAGGGTGTGAAGGTTATGAAGCCTAATCCACAGGTTGTTACAGTTAAGCCTGTAAATGTGGAGAGTGGTAAATAAATATACAACTTCTTATGGTCTGGGGAGTGTTCGATTAATTTGTCGGACACTCTCTTTTTTGTGTCTTGTATAAAAAAACGAACTTTTTTCTATTTTGACGCAAACTGTCAAAATATGGTGGTTACTTTGCATCGTGAATAAGGAACTAACCATTAAAACAACAACTATGGGACTAAATTATATTATAGAATGTCGCGCTTGTGGCTCACATAGCGAGTATCGTACAACGATAAATGTTTGTGGTGTAAATACACATCTTCATCTTACGGATCATGTGGATACCGAGTGTGCTATACGTTGTCCCGTGTGTCGTGCTAAGTTGAATAAGAGCGAAGCGGATTTTCGTCAGCAGGTGTCGATAAGCTTGAGCGAATAGTTAACCCTAAACTACACCGCCATAGAATAACTTTTGCTTATCTTTGTATAGGTAAAAAGTATGGAGTATATTTCTTAATTTGAGAAAATAATCGTAACTTTGAGATTGAATTTTGAAGTATAACAATAAATAAATAGAATATAATATTATGAGCAATATCAAGATAGGGGATATGATCCCAGAGTTTACTAGTGTTACAGAGCAGGGTGCTACCTTTACGCTCAACGATTTGAAGGGCTCACCAACGGTGCTTTACTTCTATCCAAAGGATAACACATCGGGATGTACTCTTGAGGCAAAGAGCCTTCGTGATGGTAAGGAGGAACTTAAGCGTCGCGGTTACAAGATTATAGGTATCAGCCCCGACTCAGTGAAGTCACATGTGGGTTTCTGCACTAAGCATGAGCTTAATTTTACACTACTCTCAGATGCTGATCATTCGCTATCAGAGGCTATGGGCGTTTGGCGACTAAAGAAGATGTGTGGCAGAGAGTATATGGGTATCGTGCGCACAACATTCCTCTTGGATGCTGATGCACGTGTAACACACATCATTACAAAGGTAGATACCAAGGACTCCTTTGGTCAGATAGTAAAGCTCTTGAATGAATAATAACGAAAAACAATAAAAATTAATAGATATGTCAGAGAAAGTACAGGTAAGTGCCGATAAGTTGAAGGTATTGTCGGCTGTGATGGACAAGATTGAGAAGGACTTTGGTAAGGGCTCAATCATGCGTATGTCAAGCGAGAATGTAGCTGATGTGCCAGTGATTCCTACAGGCTCTATCACCCTTGATATGGCGTTGGGCGTAGGTGGCTATCCTAAGGGTCGTGTGATTGAGATTTTTGGCCCTGAGTCATCAGGTAAGACAACGCTTGCCATTCATGCTATTGCTGAAGCACAGAAGTCGGGTGGTATTGCAGCGTTCATCGATGCAGAGCACGCCTTCGATCCTTATTATGCTCAGAAGTTGGGCGTAGATGTTGATAACCTTCTTGTGTCGCAGCCTGATAATGGTGAGCAGGCATTGGAGATTGCCGATTCGTTGATTCGCTCAAGTGCTATCGACATCATCGTTATCGACTCTGTAGCAGCACTTACACCAAAGGCTGAGATCGAGGGCGATATGGGTGACTCTAAGATGGGTCTTCAGGCACGTCTTATGTCTCAGGCATTGCGTAAGCTTACAGCTTCAATCTCTAAGACAAAGACCGTATGTATCTTCATCAACCAGCTACGTGATAAGATCGGTGTTGTATATGGTAATCCTGAGACAACAACAGGTGGTAACGCCTTGAAGTTCTACGCTTCAGTGCGTATCGATATTCGTCGTGCATCTGTTATTAAGGATGGTGAGGAGCAGCTTGGAACACGTACTAAGGTTAAGGTTGTTAAGAACAAGGTGGCACCTCC
>JAGBUS010000117.1 GCA_017630735.1 Alistipes sp.
TGGCGAAGAGGTAATATCTAAATATAGAATATCTGGCGAGCATCAAGTGGTGCATGCTAATGATTCTGTGGTAGAGGTGGAGTCTATTGACGCTGACGATGCCAGATTTACAACTAAGGATGAGAATAGTATTCCTGTGCTTCCTGACGAGATTATAAATCGTCGCAATTTGGATATTTGCAAATATGTTCAAAACAATGGCTCGGAGTTAGCCTCTATCGACCCACGCTCACTTGTCGAAGGTGCGGAGTTTGCTATGGAGATACTAAAAGACTCAATGTCGCCAGATATAGCTCAGGGCGATATTGTTTTTCTCAAATTTCTGCCTAAGACAGCAAAGTTGCATAGCGGAGCTATCTATTTTATTGACACTCCCGCCTATGCGGGCGTGATACGTGATGTCTATATTGATGGAGATAAGATGACACTCCATGCGCGTAATCCTAAATATGGAGATATCGTACTCAACTTAGCTACAGACCAATTTAGTGCTGCTAATATCATTGGTATCTTCCGCAAGAATTTCACCTCGTCGTACTCACAGATGGAGGCAGTGCGCCAAAAGAAGGATGAACAGATTGATCAGTTTCTGGCAACTAACTCCAAGCTTATAGAGGAGATACAGCGACGAGGTGAAAGAGTCGATAGACTCATCGACAAGCTAATGGAAGATAACTAAGGTTAAAGAGAAGGTGGCCTACTATAACTATATAGCAATTTGATCGTATTACATACGATAAGCTATTAACGCATAGCTTTATGTGTCTTATTCACTACCAGCACACGTTGAGATGATGGGCTTCTTGGGTATGGGTAACAACCCAATGGTAGGTGCAACTGTTGCTATTGCAGTAGCTATCCAGCAGGCAATGAACTAATTTTTTGTGATAAGCCGCAATCTGCGGCATCAAACTCAACTCCCTGAATAGGAAATACGCCAAGTATATCCTATCCGGGGAGTTTTCATTTGCTACCACATCTCACGACTTTTGACAAGAAATTGGGGTGCGTTCCCATCCGCTCTTTATCGGTATCAAATTAGCGCCACTCTGACGCTAAATTTCAACCCATCGCTTTCGCAATATAAACTGTCATCTTACCCAGGTACAAAAAACAGATGGCATCAGCCAAGGATTCCCTCTGTTTGTGTAAAACTTGTCTTATTAGAAGTTGAAGCCGGCGCCGACATAGAATACGCCTGTGTGGCTCTTATATTTGTAGCCGTCAACCTGCTCGACTGTGTAGCGGTTGAGCAAGCCAAAGTTGTAACCAACCTTTACATTAACTCGCTCAGCGATGGTGACGCCCGCGCCAAGACCTATCTTAAGGTCGAAGCGGCCGTAGTCGCTCTCCTCGTAGTTGTTGGCATTTACAGTAGTGTCGCCAACCGTTGCCTTGAGGGTTGAGGCGAAACCTACAGAGAACACGGGGCCCGCAAAGGCGTGTACGCTGAGCTTCGAGGGGAGAACCTCGTAGCCATACTTAACATGCACGGGGATGTCGAGGTAGTGCTCGGTGAGACTTGCGCGTGTCTTGACGCCAAGTAGCACCTCCTGCTCTACCTCTGCACCAAAGGTGTAGCGGACGCCTGGCTCGATGCCAAGTGTTCCCCATCTCTCGTTCAAGAGGTTAATGCCGTAGGTAGCCTCCACATAGAAGCCATTGAGTGAGTCATCCTCCTTCTCATCGGCAAGGGTAGTTGTGGTGTTTAGAAGATTGTAACCGACGCCCACGCCCAGCTGAGCCTTGGCATCCGCTGCGATAAACATAGCCGCAGCTACAAGGATAAAGTAAAATTTTTTCATAACTACACTTTTGGGGGTTATTAGTTTATTGGTACTACAAAGGTAACAAAAAAAAATATTCTACTAATTATTTGTGCAAAATATAGCATTCTTCACCTCAAAAAAACATAAAAGACCTTATTGGGGGGGGAAATTCTTGAAGTCCCATCCCATCTTCGGGTTTTGTATAGTCATTATCAATGCTCCATGGCGACTACCATTTTCTCCTTTGCAATGGCAAGAACCCAATGGTAGGTGCAACTGTGGCTATCGCAGTAGCTATCCAGCAGGCAATGAACTAAGATATTAACTTAGTTTATCAGAAACAAACTCCTGTAATCTAAATGGTTACAGGAGTTTATTTATATATGGTTATCCCTCCAAGGTCACTATTGCTGCTATTATGCGCATCCTTAAGGCTTGTTGCAATGAATAGTAAATGTGTGGATTCTAACCTGTAAAACGAATAGTTGCCACCATTTTTCTTGCACTCTAAAAAGTCCGTTTTATAGTCTTGAAAAGTGATAAAAAGTGCTGTTTCGCACGGACATAATGCTGCCACTTTCGCACTTTTTCAAAAAGTGGCAGCAAGATATGCTATAAATCGCTGATTTATTGACGATTGTACTTCACTAACTCTATTTTTATGGAAAAACATTGTAGTACAATTAACTTTTGGCTAAAGAGCCGAACAGACAAAAATGGCAAGTCACCAATTACAATGACTATTGGTGCGAATGGAGAGAGAGCAGAGTTTCAAACAGGTAAGAAGATTGAGCCTGAGAATTGGGATAATGGCAAACAGCAAGCAAAAGTATCGCATCGCCAAATCAGCGAGAAAGCGCAATGATTTCCAGGTGCAAATATAGGAATTTTGCACTAAAATTTCAAATTACCATTCACCACTTTCATCGTAGTTTGGATGCTCGAAACCATCGGTATCACAATCGCCCGTTGATACATCCTCCCAATCAACCCAGTTGCCACTTCCGCGTTTGCGGAATCTATCCGTGTCAAAAACGCTACGATCCCAATCCTCACCGTGATCCGAATCGTGTTTATCCTCGCCTAGCAAAAAATCAATGAGTCCCATATTATAAACTTGCATATAGTTTAAACCACCTTTTGTCTATCGCCAACCAATACTCGCGACCCTCTGGCGTGACTGACCAGTCAAAGGCGTGGGCGAAGATGCACTCTGCATCGCCAGCCTCCCACAACGCTTCATCGAGATGAGTGAAGCCGTTGTGGTTGTAAAAGGCTCGGTCGAATGCAGCCTCACACTCCTGCGTACGCAAGAAGGCGCGAAATAGTTGGTAACTACCCATTGCTACTTGTTATTAGCCAAGAAGTTCTCAATAAATGCTAATGCTGCGGTATGCTTCTCCACACAGCGAGTATGGCCACCCTCCTTGCCACGAGCAAGATTATGCTTGAGGTCGTTGAGTTTGACATTGATAGCCACCTTGTTGCCAGACTTGCAGATGCGCTCAATGTACTCCATATACGGAGTCTGCTTATCGTGTGTAAGCAGGCGAAGGGTTGAGATAACCTCCTCAGAGAAACCCTCTTCCTCCAAGTCCTCAAAGGTGTACTTCGTATCCTCTACAACATCATGCAAGAAACCAACGATACGCTCTGTGTCAGTCGTACCCATCATACCCACAGCTAACGGGTGCAGGATTGTTGGGTTACCATCAAGATCGTAGTCCGCAGCGTGCGCCTTCGATGCGAACTCTATAGCCTTGTCGATATCGGAACGATAGTCGTAGTCCTCGTTCTTTACCGCACGAGGCAAGAATATAGTTTTGTTCTGGCCGACAAAGTCTCGCCACATAAGTTCGAGTTTTACCGCATCATCTATGTTGAGCATCTGTCCCGAATGTCCCTTCTGCCAATCAAGATGCGGAAGTTCGCGTTCCAACTCCTCGGTCGAGATAATCGCGGTGCGCTCTGGGTGGAACACTGCCTCGAACTCCATCTTCATATAGTAGACCTCGCGACCCTTGCCCGACCAATCCTCGCTCTTGTAAGGCTCGGAGGTAAAGCGTCCAGCTGCAAATACACCCGTATTACCCTCACCAACACGCACCATAAAGAAGCGATCACCCTCGTGTGCCTTTTGCCACTCATAAACGCTCCAATCGAAGTCATTGTCCCACCAGTTGTCTGCCCACTCGGCCATATCGTTGTCGAGACGCTCCATGGTATATGACGAGATAGCAGGATTCCACTTCAAAATAAATGTGTTGTGCTGTGACTCAACTTTCTTGTTGATTGATAATTTGATTTCTAGTTCCATATTCTATCCTCCTACTTTTTATAATACTCCTCTAATTAATAATGTTTCTCGCCCAACACCTCCGTTAAGAAGGCGAAAAAGAATAACAGACTAAGCATACCACCTAAATTTATTTATTAAACACCTTGTCAGCCTCCTTAAGTCGAAGTATTACCCATACCTGCTTCTCTGGATGCGCATCTGGGCAAATACGCTGTACGCGCATATCGAAGATCTTGTTGTAGCCTAGATCCATAAACTGAGCTACCAGCTGATTCTCGCCACGAGGGATAAAGCCGAGCTTGGTATTCTCATAATAGATAGCCACCGCATAAGGATCAAACTTGTTGTCCTCCTCGCGTACAAGATGCAAAGGTGTGCCGACCTTAAGGTCACCAAATGCCTCACAGCCGTCCCAGAATGTAAAACCTGCAATGTTGAAATTGCCCAAGTGCTTGTCAATAGTTTTGTGTCCCATAGTATTGTTGTTTTTAATTTATAGTGCAAAGGTACGGGTGGTTATTGTCAATTTCTGTCAACGGCCAATTTTATATTACTTTTTTATACGAGAATAAAATTGCTCTACAATAGTAACCATATCGTTAGGTAGATATTTCAGTGCATTCTGGTACATTTGTTCTGGAATGCCCCATATTGCTTCGGCAATACTTCCTACTATCGCACCAATAGTATCGCTATCCCCACCTACAGCTATAGCATAACGAATAGCCTCCTCGAAGTTTGTAGCTTTATCTAAGATGCCAAAGACTATTGGCATTGTACCTTGGCAAGTTTCATCAAACCTATTATATCCAAGACGAGGCTCCTCCCATTCAGAATAATACTCTTTTATAGCCTCTAGCATAGCCTCTTTGCCTTCGGTGCGTGCAAAGAATATCGCAGTAGCTGTAGCCACTGCGCCCTTTACACCTTCGGGATGATTGTGCGTAGGCAAGGCACTCTTTTTAGCCTCGATCTGCACCTCTTCCAGGGTGTTAAACAACCAACCTATTGCAGCAACTCGCATTGCCGATCCATTACCATAAGAATTATACGGCTTGGGGTTGTCTGAAATAATCCAGTTAGCAAACGAGCAACCATAACTACCCATCGGAGAGGGATACTGCCTACACCAATCGTGTAGAGAATCTCCATAATTCTTTCCATTCATTGCTGCATCTGCAACAGCAATGGTACATATCGTATCGTCTGTGTATGCACAGCTCGCAGCAAACAACTTAAAATCAAAATTGTCAGTATTGTTAAATTCGAAACGAGATCCAGCAATATCCCCGATAATAGCACCTATCATACCTATAAAATTTATATTCCTACTAAATAAAAATCCCAGCAACATACTTTCGTGTTGCTGGGACAAAGGTACGACCCCGAATTGTCAATTACTGTCAACGATCTATTTATTGTACAATTCGTGTATTTCTTTGGCACATTCAGCGATGTACGCCTCAAACTCTGGTGTTAGAATTTTAATATCGCCAGACAATCCCATTACAAAGCGGCCGATGCCGACATAGTCGCAGACCATCGTATCGAGCAGCCAATGGTTATCGTCAATCTGCTTGATATCGCGCGTAGCGAGTGGGTACTCCTCGATCAAAAGGTTGTGCGCCATCATTCCCAGCTCCATCTGGACACGCTTCTGCTCAAATCCCGTAATGCGGAAGATGTCGATATAACCTTCGTGGTGCTCCTCCTTGAACTGCCAATCAGCATCCAGCACCTCGACCGACTGAATGCGGGCGGTATTGAAGAGTTTGTTGAGTCCCGACTCTGGCTCGTAGCACCA
>JAGBUS010000118.1 GCA_017630735.1 Alistipes sp.
AGATAAGTGTAGCAACAACGTTAGCAGCACACTTCAAACGTGGGTACCATGTGTCGTTTGCCCAACCTACAGTCTGGAACATAGACCATACACCGTGAGTAAGGTGGAACCACAACGCAGCAAACCATACGATGTAAAGAGCTACGTTGTACCACTTTGAGAATGTTACCATCATAAGAGCAGCACCGCTTGTAGCAGCAATCTCATAGCCATCAACTACTGATGCATGACCGCCCAAAATCTCAACGAGCTGCATCTTTGACCAGAAGTGTACAAGGTGAAGACCAAGACCCAAGATTACGATAACGCCCAAAACGAGCATATTCTTTGATGACCAAGCAACACCCTTCTCCTGTACGGTAACAGCATAACGCTGCTTACCACGAGCACGGTAGTTGTCTACAGTAAGAATGAAAGCGTAAACGAAGTGTACGAGTACACCCAACGCCAAAACTGCTGTACCTGCAAGAGCGTACCAGTTAGCACCCAAGAAAGCACAAATTGCATCATAACCCTCGTAGCTGAAAAGCATTGTAAGGTTCATTGACATGTGGAAAAGAATGAAGAGTACGAGGAAACATCCTGAAATACTCATAACAAGTTTCTTTCCCACTGATGAATTAGTTAAAAAACAGCTCATAGTGTAAAAATTTTAAATTATATTTGTAAATAGTTTTGGCGTATTATGAGTTAGCAATACATTACACACGTTTCAAAACACAACATTGCTACTGCAAAGATAACAATTGTTTGTATAATAACAATACCAAATTACGTTTTTTACGCTCTAAAATTAAGATTTTTTAAGTTTTTATATAAAGGTTATTGCATTATGGAGGATAAAAAAGAGATTAGATGCATTGTGCGTCAACGTATAAAGGAAATGACAAGCGAAGCGAGAGAAGAAGCCTCGACTTCAATATTTCAAAAGATAGAAAATAGCACACCCTTTAACGAAGCTAAGTGCATAGCACTATTCGCCTCAATGAACGACGAGGTATCAACAAAATCTGCACTCCTAAAGTGGTATGGCAAAGGGAAGCATATTGTGGTTCCGAAGGTCGAGGGCGATATAATGCGCTTCTACGACTACAAGCCCGAAGAGATGACAACAGGAGCATTTGGCATCGAAGAGCCAACCTCGAACATAGAGGCACAGCCTGAGGATATAGACCTCATAATAGTTCCCGCACGCGCCTTCACACGCGAAGGCATACGCCTGGGTCGTGGCGGAGGCTTCTACGACAAGTATATGTCGCAGCCATCATTTCATGCTTATAAGGTTGGCATTGCTTACGAATGTCAGATATTCGAATCACTACCCCACGCGCCACATGATATTGCGGTGGACACTGTAATAAGTGAAAAGTGAAAAGTGAAAGGTGAAAAGTAAGGTGTCTGCGACGCATGTTTTAAACTCGCGTAAAGCGTACCTTACTTTTCACCTTTCACTTTTCACCTTTCACCTTAACTATATATTGGTAACGTCAACGTAAACTCCAAACCACCAATCTTGCGATTCTTAACCGAGATATCACCACCATGGAAGAGCACTGAGTTCTTGACGATAGACAAGCCAAGTCCTGTGCCACCAAGCTTACGTGAGCGACCCTTATCTATTCGATAGAAACGCTCAAAGATATGTCCTATGTGATCCTCATCTACGCCAATACCATTATCGGCAAATGATATAGTATAGAACTCATTATCCTTATCTACAAGGCGGACATAGATATCTCGACCTCCAGAGTATGCAATGGCATTATCTGTGAGATTCTTAAATATTGATATTAGCAATGTTGAGTTACCCTTGACAAACATCTGCTCAGGAAGCTCAATATTTACACGCATACGCTTATCATCTGGAAGCAGCGCAACATCCGAAGCAATCTCATCAATCAGAGCGCGCAGGTCAACACTCTCACATGCGATATGGCTACTACCATCCTCAAGACGTGTGATAGTAGAGACATCCTGCAACAACTGTGTGAGACGCAAGCAGTGGGCATAACTCTTCTCAATAAATGCCGTGCGCTCCTCATTGCTCATATCCTTAGACGATATCATAGTCTCCAAGTAGCCCTGAATGGCTGCTACAGGAGTCTTCAACTCATGGTTAATATTATTGGTTAGCTGACGCTTGATTCGCAACTTCTCCTGCTGCTCGTGCAACGCCTTATTATGCTCACGCTCAATATCGTTAGATGCCTGATGCAGACGACCATACAAATCAATGATATGGCGCGACAAGTCGCCAAGCTCATCGTTGGCGAACTCAGGCATAGAGTCTAATGTACCTCCATTCTCCATAACATTTGCCACACGTTCAAGGCTACGAAGATTACGATTAAGACGCACAGCAAGCAACAGTGCGACAACAACCGTAGCAACAGCAACTCCTATAATCGAGTAGAATATCACCTCATCGAGAAGATTCTCTCTATTGAGGTGGCTAAGCAACGAATAGCGATACACTATAAACCCTCCAATAAGCGAGAGTAGAAGCAACGTGAGCAGCAGATACATACCGCCGCGATAACTGATAACCTTAGTCTTCGAATCCATAGCCATATCCTGTACGTGTTATAATGTGATTACCATATTGGCGCAACTTTTTACGCATACGCGTAATATTTACATCGATTGTGCGATCGAGAACTATCACCTCATCCCTCCATACCTGACGCATTATCTGCTCGCGCGAGAGTATAGTACCGCGATTGGAGAGCAGCAACGTCAATATATCAAACTCCTTGCGGGTAAGCTGAATCTCCTCACCATCCACAAAGCAACGCTTGTTCAATGTATTTACCTCTAAGCCATCGTAACGTATGACATCATCCTGCGATGGCTCTGCAGATGTACTTCGCTGCGTGCGACGCAACACGCTACGCACACGTGCCATAACCTCAGCTATAGAGTATGGCTTAGCGATGTAGTCGTCAGCACCCATATCCAAGCCCTTAATCTTATCCTCCTCGCTATCGAGTGCCGAGCAGAAGATGATAGGTATTTCGGCTGTCTCAGAGCGTTTCTTGAGGATACGCGCAAGACCAAAGCCACTCAACTCGCCCATCATAATATCAAGGATTATGAGGTTCATTTCCTTAATATCTATTGATAGAGCCTCCTCGGCACTATATACCGTAGTGACCTCATACCCCTCCTTTTCGAGGTTAAACTTCAGGATTTCGCATAGCGACTCCTCGTCGTCGACAACTAATATTTTATACTTGCTCATATTATACTTTGGGCAATAATATCTCATCAATACTACAAATATAGCAAAATTTCTAATGCCGAGCAATAAATTTAGGAAAAATATCCCTATAACTCAACCGATCCACGTTCCTGCCACATCTTTCGGATGCATATACCCTCGGTTATCTGCTCCTCGGAGGTTATATCCTTGGAGAATACAAGGGTTGTTGTAACTTTAATCTCGCTCTTATCCCACGTATTCTGCGAGAAGTTCTTTATATCGCCCACATAGTGCCAACCGCGCTCCGACATATAATTCATCGCACCAATAAAGCTACGAAAGTATATCGACGAGCCATCCTCATCCACAAGGGTATTTCCCACAAGCGACTGCTGACCATAGTCTATCTGAGAATAGGAAGCCCCAGACAGCGAGCAATATACTGTATAGGGTTCTTGTGCCATAGCCATAACCGCCACCAGCACCGATACAAGGAGAGTAAAAATCTTTTTCATAGTAGTGAGTGTTTAAGTTTCTGCTAAAACAAAGTTACTACACTATTGCGGAATTACTCACCTACCCTCCGCGAGATGACATTTCTCAGGAGCGAAACGACATAATTGCGAGGTAAAAAGAAAGGATAACAGCAGTGGATACGCTATTTCCAGCCACAATTTCTTGACAGAAAGTATGAGATGTGACACTTAATAAAAGAAGCATCCCCGGGATAGTACAAGAAGTACAGCCCGAGGATGTTTACTTTTAACGAAATAACGCAGATTATGCCTTATCACAAGAACTTTCGCAATATACGCAGCGGACAACTCCATCCACATTCTCAAAACGCTTACGCACAGGCTCAAGGTTAGAGATACAGAGTGGATTAGGACATTTGCAACCCATCGCTGTACCGTGCTGTTCGAAGTGCTTGTCGCCCTCCTTCTGCCACTGCAATAGTTTAAGAATAAGTGCCATACGCACAAACTTACCATTCTCAACCTGACGGAAGTATGCGGCACGAGGGTCAGCATCTACGTCGATAGCGATCTCGTTCACGCGAGGCAATGGATGAAGCACCGCCATACGCTCCTTGGCAAGACGCATCTTCGCTGCATCGAGCACAAAGCAATCCTTAATACGCTCATACTCATCGAGGTCGGTAAAACGCTCCTGCTGAACACGTGTCATATAGAGGATATCTACATCGCCAATAACGCTCTCAATATCGTTAGACTCGCGATACTCCACACCGAGGCGGCCAAAGACATCGCGCTTGATGTAGTCTGGGAGAGCCAACTCAGGTGGTGAGATAAGCACAAACTTAGTGTTCTCGTAGCGTGTCATAGCCTTGATTAGCGAGTGCACAGTACGACCATACTTAAGGTCACCAACAAGACCTATGGTAAGGTTGTTGAGAGTACCCAACTCACGCTTGATGGTGAGCAGGTCGGTCATAGTCTGCGTTGGGTGGCTATGTGAGCCGTCACCTGCGTTGATTATAGGCGTAGACGACACCTCCGTAGCGGCGAGGGGCGCACCCTCAACCTTATGGCGCATTGCGATGATATCAGCAAAACAGTTGATAACCCTCACCGTATCCTGCACAGTCTCACCCTTGGATACCGATGATGACTTAGCATCGGCAAAACCCAAGACATTACCACCGAGCTCCATCATTGCAGCGGTGAAGCTGAGGCGTGTACGTGTACTTGGCTCGTAGAAGAGCGTTGCGAGTTTCTTGCCACGACACACATCGCTATACTGCTCGCGGTTGGCGATGATATCCTCGGCAACGGCTATAATCTCCGAAATCTCCTGAACGGTAAGATCGGTAGGGTCTATCAAATGTTTCATCTAATCTTCTGTGTTAATGTTACTTAATCCAGCTCTCGTCTGATGGGTTGTTGCGGAACTTAAGGATACGCTCCTTGTCCTCAGCCTTGATGTAACCCTCCTCTGCTGCTACCTCTACGAGTGCGTCGAGGTTTGAGAGAGAGTAATTCTTAGTGTTTGCAGCAGCGATGCGGTCGATACCCTTCTGCATGCCGTAAGTGAAGATGCTCACGATACCGAGAACATCAGCACCGGCGTTGCGCAAAGCCTCAACAACCTCGATGCAGCTACCACCTGTAGAGATAAGGTCCTCAACAACAACTACCTTCTGACCCTTCTCCAACTTACCCTCAATCTGGTTACCACGACCGTGGTCCTTAGAGCCTGAACGAACATAGCCCATAGGGAGATTAAGGATTGTAGCGGTGATGGCAGCGTGAGCGATACCTGCTGTAGATGTACCCATCAAAACCTCTACCTCTGGGTAGTGCTGACGGATAAGCTCTGCAAGACCCTCCTCAACATGGTTACGCACCTCTGGAGCTGTGAGTGTCAAACGGTTGTCGCAATAGATAGGGCTCTTAATGCCACTTGCCCAAGTAAAAGGCTGCTCAGGGCGCAAAAATACTGCACCAATAGAGAGCAAATCTTTAGCTATCTTCTTCTCCATAATATCTTCGTTTTTATTGGTTATATACATTTATTACTCTGCGAACTCACGCATACAACGCTCGTATGCTGCTACAGGATCATCTGCTGCAGTGATAGGACGACCTACAACGATGAAGTCTGAGCCAATCTCCTTCGCACGCTCAGGGGTTGTAACACGTACCTGATCGCCAACATCGCCATCAGCAAAACGAACACCAGGCGTTACGGTCATAAACTCTACGCCGCATGCCTCCTTAACCATAGCTGCCTCCAATGGTGAGCATACTACGCCATCCAAGCCTGCTGCCTTAGCATTCTCAGCATACTTAACAATGGTGTCGTTGATAGATGCACCGATGAGAAGCTCCTTCTGCATACGCTCCTCAGATGTAGAGGTGAGCTGTGTAACAGCGATAAGGAGTGGACGTGTGCCATCCTCACGTGTAAGGCCCTCGATAGCAGCCTTCATCATATCTACGGTACCCGCAGCGTGAACATTGGTCATATCAACATCCAAGTTACGCAACACTGACATAGCCTTCTTTACAGTATTTGGGATATCGTGAAGCTTGAGGTCGAGGAAGATACGGTGACCACGCTCCTTGATAGTGCGCACAATCTCTGGACCCTCGGCATAGAAGAGCTCCATACCAATCTTCACGAATGGCTTACGGCCTGTGAACTTATCCAAGAAGTTGAGTGTCTGCTCCTTGCTGCTGAAATCGCAAGCAATAATTACATCACGTTTGCTCATATTTTTATGGTTTGTTTATATTGTTGTTCTATACCTTATGCATCAAATACACTTTATTTTACAAAGTTAGCAAAAAATATTTACATATCAACACCTAAACCACGATTTGTTGCAAAGATACCCTACTACACAAAAAAATGGGACTGTCCGACACATATCAGACAATCCCTTTTTTATTCAGAAGTCGTATAACCTTGTTTGATGGCTTCTACTTTACAATGCCGATGATGTCACGCAATCTCTCAATTCCGAGACGCTCCATCTCCGCTGGCAACGCCTCGATAATCTCCTTAGAGGCGTAAGGGTTCTTAAGGTTGGCAGCACCAACCTGAACAGCCGTAGCACCCGCCATCATCATCTCGATAACGTCCGAAGCAGAGCTTACGCCACCGCAACCCATAACAGGGATTTTGCAGGCATTAGCAACCTGGTAGACCATACGCAACGCCACAGGGAAGATAGCATCACCTGAGAAGCCTCCCATCTTATTAGCGATAACAGGCTTACGACGCACAGTGTCGATACGCATACCAAACAAGGTATTAATCAAGCAGATACCATCAGCACCTGCATCCTCGCAAGCACGAGCGATAGAGACAACATCCGTTACATTAGGACTAAGCTTGATAAACACAGGCTTCGTTGTGACAGCCTTAACACGGCGTGTGACCTCGGCAGCAGACTCAGGCTGTGTACCGAAGTTTACACCTCCCTTATGCACATTAGGACACGACACGTTGACCTCGATAATCTCCACCTGATCCTCCTTATCTATCTTAGCGCAGCACTCCTCGAACTCCTCGAATGAGAAGCCGCTAATGTTGGCAACGATAGGCTTATGGTAAATCTCGCGCAAGCGTGGCAACTCCTCAGCAATTACCCTATCGATACCCGGATTCTGCAATCCTACGGCATTGATAAGTCCCGACTTACACTCCGCGATGCGAGGTGTTGGGTTACCGAAGCGTGCCTCACGTGTAGTACCCTTAATAGATATCGCGCCAAGGCAGTTGATGTCGTAGAACTCCGCAAACTCCTGACCAAAGCCAAAGGTTCCCGATGCTGGGACTACAGGGTTGTCGAGCTTCACACCGCAAAGCTCAACAGATGTATCATAGTGCTTTACCATATTATCTCGTCTCGTTTAAGTACAGGACCCTCCTTGCAGATACGCTTATTGCCATACTTTGTCTTGCATGTGCAACCTACACAAGCACCAAAGCCACAACCCATACGCTCCTCAAAGCTAAACTCGCCATCTACCTCTGTAGCGTCATACAACGCCTTAAGCATTGGTAGCGGACCACAGGTGTAGAGGTAATCGAACTGAAGAGACTTCTCGAGGATAACATCCGTTACAAAGCCCTTAGTGCCGTGTGAGCCATCGGCAGTAGAGCAGTATACATCCACGCCCAAAGCCTTGAACTCCTCCTCGTAGAATATCTCATCCTTAGTGTTAAAACCAAGAACCACCATAGGCTTCTTACCCTCCGAGAGCAATCTCTTGCACAAGTTATACAACGGTGGCACACCAACGCCGCCACCAACCAACAATGGCGCCTTAGCCTCATTCTCTGTATTGAAGCCATTACCGAGACCTGTGAGGATATCGAGTTTCTTGCCTGCAGCCATACCACGCATCTGGTCCGTACCGCTACCCACTACCTTATATATAATAGTAATGGTCTTAGCATCGTAATCCGAAACCGAGATTGGACGGCGCAAGAACTTACCCTCAAGCTCAATGTTGATAAACTGTCCCGAACGGGTGATATACTGGGTATCGCCCTCCAACACCATACGGTAAACCGCAGGTGTTAGAGGTTCGTTACTCAAAACTGTATATATGTCTCTCTTATACATTATTCTGCATCAATTGTAGATACACCGAGAGTAATCTCCTCCAAAACGTCGAGAAGCACGCTAACAGTCTCAAGAGCGGTGAAGATTGTCACATTGTTCTCAACGGCACAGCGACGGATGTCGTAGCCATCAAGGCGTGCACTACTCTGGTTGATATCTATGGTGTTGATAACATAGTTTACGTGACCCTTGCGGATAGAGTCGAAAATCTCTGTTGAGCCCTCGCTAAGCTTCTTCAAGCAACGTGTGCGGATGCCATTATCGCGCAAGAACTTAGTAGTACCGCTTGTAGCCTCGATATTGAAGCCCAACTCGTAGAAGCGACGGATAAGAGGCAAAGCTCGCTCCTTATCTGCATCGGCGATGCTCACGAAGATAGTACCATAGTTTGCGATGGTCATACCTGATGACTGCAATGACTTGTACAACGCGCGGCGCAACGATGAGTCGTAACCGATAGCCTCACCTGTAGACTTCATCTCTGGAGAGAGGTAAGAGTCTACACCACGAATCTTAGCGAATGAGAAGGCTGGAGTCTTAACATACCAACGCTTCTTCTCGTCAGCGATAATCTTAGTTACACCCTGCTCCTTAAGGCTCTTGCCAAGCATTACGTTTGTAGCGATGTTAGCCATAGGAGTGCCTGTAGCCTTCGACAAGAATGGAACAGTACGTGAAGAACGTGGGTTAACCTCGATAACGTATACCATATCGTTGTCGTCGGCGATAAACTGGATGTTGTACAAACCTACGATACCAATCTCTTTACCGAGACGGATAGTGTAGTCGATGATAGTATCCTTAACCTTCTGGCTAACGCTGAATGTTGGATATACACTGATAGAGTCACCAGAGTGGATACCTGTGCGCTCTACGTGCTCCATAATACCTGGGATGAAGACATCAGTGCCGTCGCAGATAGCGTCAACCTCCAACTCCTTACCCATAATATACTTATCAACCAACACTGGCGAATCCTCGTTAATCTCTACAGCTGTCTTGAGGTAGTGGCGCAAAGCCTCCTCGTTCGATACAATCTGCATAGCACGACCACCGAGTACGTAGCTTGGACGCACCAAAACTGGGTAGCCGATGCGTGTTGCAGCTGCAACACCACGCTCGATATCGGTGATAGCCTCAGCCTCAGGCTGTGGAATGCCTGCACGACGCATAATAGCCTCGAAGCACTTGCGGTCCTCAGCATTGTTGATAGCTTCGATACCTGTACCGATAATCTCTACGCCAAGGTCAGCCAAAGGCTTCGCAAGGTTGATAGCTGTCTGACCACCCAACGATACTACAACACCTGTAGGCTTCTCCAACTCGATGACGTTCATAACATCCTCCACGGTAAGAGGCTCGAAGTAGAGCTTATCGCTGGTTGTATAGTCTGTAGATACAGTCTCAGGGTTATTGTTGATGATGATAGCCTCGTAACCTGCCTCGCGGATAGCCCAGATAGCGTGAACTGTAGAGTAGTCGAACTCGACACCCTGACCGATACGGATAGGACCAGAACCGAGAACCACAATCTTCTTGCGGTCAGTTACGATAGACTCATTCTCCTGCTCGTATGTAGAGTAGAGGTAAGGAACGTCTGAGTGGAACTCCGCAGCGCAAGTATCAATCATCTTGTATACAGGGAAGATGGCATTAGCCTTACGGAACAAGAATACCTCGCTCTCTGTCATACCCCACAACTGACCAATGAACTTATCGCTGAAGCCCATACGCTTAGCCTCCTTCAATACCTCAGCATCACGAACGTTCTCCTTTACAACCTTCTCCATCTCTACGATGTTCTTCAACTTCTCCAAGAAGAAGAGGTCGATCTTTGTATTATCGTAGACATGCAACAAATCTACACCGCGACGGATAAGCTCCGCGATAGCATAGATACGGTCGTCAGTACCCTTGCGGATATATGCCAAGATGCCCTCAACAGACATAGCGTCGAACTTCTTGTGGTATACGTGGCATACACCTGTCTCAAGTGAACGTACAGCCTTTAGAAGACCCTCCTCGAAGGTACGACCAACGCTCATAACCTCACCTGTAGCCTTCATCTGAGTACCAAGCTCGTTAGAGGCAGAGGTAAACTTATCGAATGGGAAGCGCGCAACCTTAGTTACGATATAGTCGAGTGTAGGCTCGAAGCTCGCAGGAGTGTTAGCAATGCGAATCTCGTCGAGAGTCATACCGATAGCCACCTTAGCAGTTACACGTGCGATAGGATAACCGCTCGCCTTAGACGCAAGAGCCGATGAGCGGCTTACACGTGGGTTAACCTCGATGATATAATATTTGAACGATAGTGGGTCCAAAGCAAACTGGACGTTGCAACCACCCTCAATCTTCAAGGCACGAATAAGCTTCAAGGCACTTGAACGCAACATCGAATACTCCTTGTATGCCAAAGTCTGGCTTGGAGCAACAACGATAGAGTCACCAGTGTGGATACCTACAGGGTCTACGTTCTCCATAGAGCAGATGGCAATCGCTGTATCGTTCTTATCGCGCATAACCTCGAACTCAATCTCCTTGTAGCCCTTGATACTCTTCTCAACAAGCACCTGGTGGATAGGCGACAATGCCAAGGCGTTACGCATAGTGTCACGCAACTCCTCCTCATTATCTGCAAAACCACCACCTGTACCACCCAAAGTAAAGGCAGGACGAAGAACTACTGGATAACCAATCTCCTTAGCAGCCTCAACACCCTCCTCGATAGTGTTGGTGATGAACGAGGGGATAACAGGCTCACCAATGCGTAGGCAGAGCTCCTTGAACAACTCGCGGTCCTCTGCCTCCTCGATAGAGGTGAACGATGTACCCAAAATCTCAACACCACACTCCTCAAGGATGCCCTTCTTGGCCAACTGAACAGCGAGGTTCAAACCTGTCTGGCCACCCAAGCCTGGAACGATAGCATCAGGACGCTCGTAGCGGATAATCTTTGCTACATACTCCAGAGTCAAAGGCTCCATATATACCTTGTCGGCGATGTGTGTATCTGTCATGATGGTTGCGGGGTTAGAGTTCACCAAGATAACCTGGTAACCCTCCTCCTTGAGTGCGAGACATGCCTGTGTGCCGGCATAGTCAAACTCTGCGGCCTGACCAATAACGATAGGTCCCGAGCCGATAACCATTACTTTTTTGATATCTGTTCTTTTAGGCATTTTTCTGGTCCTCCATCAATTTAATGAATTTATCGAAAAGTTATGTGCTGCTTGCCTCGGGCGAGCAGTCGGGCTGATACTGCACTGAGAATACGCCATCCTCCAAAATCTCAATACCAGCGATGGTGTTATCCAAGATGTTACGGTGAGTAATCTTGATTGGTGTTGCTGCAAGTGATGCCTCGTTTACTGTGTAACCGTGGTTCTGCATGACAATCTCAAGCTTGCCGTTATCGAGGTTCTTTATAGGGTGGTTAGCACCGCGGTGACCAACCTTCATCTTCTCAATCTGGGCGTTGTAGCTCATGGCGATGAGCTGGTGGCCGAGGTCAACACCGAAGATAGGACGCTTGCCACGCAATGCCTGGAGCGTCTCGCAGACAACAGCCGCATCGGCAGGATTACCTGGACCGTTAGAGACGAAGATGCCATCGGGGTTGAAGGCCATAATCTCCTCGGCAGTTGCGTTGTAAGGCACGATGGTAACGTTGCAACCCTTGGCGTTGAGCTGGCGGATGAAGCTGTACTTGATGCCGCAGTCGATAGCCACAACATCCCACTTGTGGTTGGGTGTACGCGAGAACCAACGCTTCTTGCAGCTGATGCGCTCGAGGTGGTTGCGCTTAGGCTCCGTGGTGCGGATAAGCTCCATGGCCTCATCGTGTGACATGTCGATGTCAACGATTGCGGCACGCTGTGTACCCTCGTTGCGGATGATGCGTGTAATCATTCGTGTGTCGACGCCGCTGATTGCGGGGATGTCCAACTCCTCGAA
>JAGBUS010000119.1 GCA_017630735.1 Alistipes sp.
AAAATTAAGAGGAGCAAGATTTGTCGCAAGAGGATTCATTTCATCCATACCTATATATATTATACTTTATTTTTCTGTTGGATTAATTACGGCTTGAAGAGCCGGCTATAGCCGATTATATTCATATCCCACCCCAAACCCCTGCCCTTAACAAGGGAGGGGCTTGTGGCAAGGCGATGCCTTGCTCGCCTCTGGCGAGATGGGTAGATATTGGGATTATGGGTAGTTATGTGTAGAAATGTGGATTGGTGTGTAGCAGGGTATTGTGCTGCTGTTTGATTAGTCTCCTGTGTGAGGGCGTCTTGCTTGCGGGCTTGCAAATATCGTATAATCTTTGTAACTTGCCATAGGTTTTATAGGTCAAATTAATGTTTGATTTGTGGAACAAGTGACGAATACCCATTGTTCCCTATTACTACCTATAACTCCTTATTATCTCTTTTTTAATCAATAAGCCATGAATGGTGGATTTTAACATGAAAAAGTTTTTTTATAGTTTATATTATGGCATATACAGTCTAAACAATGGATACAAAACGAGTACCCATATTATACCCTTATTGATAACGCTAAATGTCTACCCTATATTAAAATTTTTCATTGGCAGCTTTGAGGGTGCTATGATGATGTCGATTGGGGTAGATGTAGTAGCATCTATTATTATGTTGATAATTGCTGAATATAAGGAGGATGAGATAATAGAGTATTGCGAACAGCGACCAGCCGACTATGCTATGTATGCTTGGGCATATATCATAATTAGTGTTCTAATTGTTGTTCTCTCGTAGGCTATATAGGAACAATTCGAAAAATTAATACACAAACTCCATAGGATATGAAACAGTTAACGATTCACCGAGAATTAAAATTTTCTTGGTCATCTTGCTATAGTAAAAAAGGATCACCTATAGCTAATTTTCCACCAATGATTATGGTTGAGCCACGGACAATAAGTTGGAAAGAGATTGATAATCTCGTCAAACAGCATATTGCAGATAATGGCTTTGAGTATGACAGTGTTAGGGACTATCTCTATTCATTGATTCCCGATGAATTTGAGTGTACGGTATATAACAACCGTAAGACAATCCTTGATTTTATGCGAGTAGGTGGCGTATACGGTCAGGGGGCAGTTGCCGTTGTGCGAGAGTGTATCAAGAATGTAATTGAGAAAATACCAACTGCAAGGCAAGAATATCTTTTTAAGCCAATTACCATCTATCGTAAAGGTGAGATAATTGATGGAAGTTTTTACCTGCTAATAATGCCGAAAATTCCTCGAAGAGAACTTGTCGCCACCAAGTGTCTGTATCGGGATAACGAAAATAATGTAGGCGTTGTATTCGATAACATAGAGGAGCTATGCGAGTCGGTGAGGAGAGGCAAATACTCTGCATACTTACTCACTCTTCCCGCCGAATACAGGAACTTGCAAATGTTGTGGGTAGAGGGTTACGAGGCACCCTTTGTGTCAGATAAAATTGCTACTGAACTTCATGTAGCAGCCGTTTATGCCGATGGCTATGAATTTGGGATTAGGATGCTATTTGATGAGTAATTCAATAGTTAGTCATATGTGACTCATATAAGTATTCCATATGAGACACCCATAAAAAAACGAAATTCACATCCTATGACCAAAACAACCCGCATCGTATGCACCTACAACTTTTATTGGTAGTTGTGGAATTGATAGACTGTTTAGGTAGTCATAGTTATATAGAAAAGTTAAGGAGCAAGTCGTGAGATTTGCTCCTTTTCGTTTTATATATAGTACCTTCTATTGTGATACGCATAATATATATAGCCCTCTATAAAATAATTCAGTGGAAAAAGTGTCTGTTGATTTCGATGGGATATAATGGGTTAACATGAGTTACTATGGGTTAATATGATATATGATTAGTAGCTTTATATTTCTTTTTGGGGCGAATCTTTGAGTTTGTGTCGTTCTGTCTAATATAATACTGTTGTCTTTGCTTAAAATTGGGGAAATTTCATAATATTTTGTAACGTGCAGAATATCAGTGTGTTATGTGTTTTCAGCGGATATCTAAAAGTGGCTTTGTAACTCCTTGATAATCAGTGGGTTGAAAAATTGGTAAAAATTGATTTTTCATAGTATTGATAATCAGATAGTTATCCCCCCCCGTGGAAAAATTTGGGACTCAAAAATTTGGTATTTAGTCGTCTTCGCATCTACCTTTGCAGTAGCGATAGGCTCAGATACGTAATTACAATATTTAACTATAATATGATAACTATTAAAAAGCTTGTTTATTTGTCGTTACTGCTATCAATAGTTCTTTCGTTTGTATCGTGCGAAAAGATTATAGATTTTTTCTTTGAAGATCCACCAGTGAATGATTTGCCATACGAAGAAGTTGGTTTGATATATATTGATAATGATACTGACCAAGTATTACGACTTGAACTTAATTATGGAGATAGTGATATGGATGATGTTCATATTGCAAGTGGTTGCGAGGCTGGTGTTTTGAAGATAGATGGCGATATGCGAATACATTGTATTGTCACGTCATACGTCTATAATGAAGCGAATGAGAAAGAATACTTATCAGGGTCTGAGAATCTCATTACAGGGGATTATATCAAAAAATATATTGAAAGCCTTGCTGAAAGCAGTTATCTTAAAATCTACAATGAGGATGGAGAACTTCTTTGCGAGTGGTCAAAGTTAGACTGTGATGATACAATGAAAACCCCGTTTGACAGCAGTTACTATAGTTATAAAATGACAAACGAAAGTGAGAAAAGGTGTTTGCATGTATGGCGATTTACTGTAACAGGTGATATGTTAAATTGAAAATCAATATAATATAAAACTGAAGTGACCCCAAAAGTTTAGACGAAAAACTTTTGGGGTCACTTCACTGCTTTGTCGTTACGCTCGCTCTCAAAATGCTCATTTACGCCGAGTAAACTCCGCTTTTTCGTGTTGCGTGCGCCTAAAACTAACTCTTGTTATACAACTTCAATAAAATATGGGATTGCCTAACAAACTTGTTAGACAATCCCATATTTGTTAGCTAGTCTCTAGCGATATGTAATTATTACATAGCGTTCTTAGCTGTCTCAAGGAACTTGATGAAGCCATCGATGTTGGTATCGTAGCCACGTGGACCTGCCAAAACTGTCTCACCATCTGGTGAAAGCAAGATATAGCCAGGCTGTGCGTTAACGCCCCAACGATCCTGAGCAAACTTAGAGTTGATAGAACCCAAACGCTTGCCATCCTCAACCTTAGTGTTATCGTCAACATAGAGGGCGCAGATTACGAAGTCGTTCTGCAACATAGGCAAAATGCTGCTGTGGCTCCATACCATTGTCTCCATCTCACGGCAGTTGTTACATGCGTGACCTGTTACGTCAACAAAGATAGGCTTATTCTGCTTCTTTGCATCTGCAACAGCCTCCTCGAAGTCGAAGTGACCCTCAAGCTGGTGTGGCAAGTGGAGGAAGTCAGCGTACTTACGACCTGTGTTAGCGTTCTCAACGCGACCATTAATCTGGTAGTCCTGAGTTGTCATAGGTGGAATGTAACCAGAGATAGCGTTAAGTGGAGCACCAAACATACCAGGAATCATGTATACTACGAATGAGAATACAGCGATAGCGAGTGTAAGGCGGAATACAGATACGTGCTTAACCTCGTCATCGTGAGCAAAACGAAGCTTGCCGAGCAAGTACAAACCGAGCAATGAGAATGTCACGATCCAGATAGCGAGGTATACCTCACGGTCGAGCAAGCCCCAGTGCATAGTCTGGTCTGCAGTCATCAAGAACTTCAAACCAAGGGCTACCTCGATGAAACCGAGAACAACCTTTACAGAGTTCAACCAACCACCGCTCTTAGGCATATTCTTAAGCAATGATGGGAACCATGCCAATACTGTAAATGGAAGAGCAAAAGCGATAGCAAAAGCAGCCATAGTGATGATTGGCATCCATACACCACCGCTTGTAGAGCTGATGATAACTGAGCCTACGATAGGACCTGTACAAGAGAATGATACGAGTACAAGGGTCAATGCCATAAAGAAGATACCTACCAAGCCACCCTTATCAGCACCCTCGTCGCTCTTGTTAACAAGTGATGAAGGCAATGTGATCTCGAATGCACCGAGGAATGATGCTGCGAAGATCATAAAGATAACGAAGAAGATAAGGTTTGGAATCCAGTGTGTACCGATAGCATTGAAGATATCACCTGCAACGTTTGTACCGAAAGCGTTAGACAAAAGTACGAGGATTGCGATAGGCAATACGTAGAGAGCTACGATGAATACACCATACATAGTTGCGCGGAAGCGACCCTGAGCAGGTGACTGTGAGCCCTTAACGAAGAACGATACGGTCATAGGAACCATAGGAAATACGCAAGGTGTCAACAACGCTGCGAAGCCCCAAAGGATAGCTGTGATGATTGAACCCCAGTCGAGTGGTGCAGCAGCAGATGTTGCACCCTCAGTCTCCTCAGCAGCAGCTACAACAGCCTCACCTGGCATCTGGATAGAGAATGTAGCAGGGTTTGAAGTACACTGGTTAGTGTCGTTAGTGCAGATAGTTGCGCTGATGTAACCTGTTACCTTCTTACCAGCCTCAGACTTGATAGTGTGAACATAGATAGCCTTGTTGTAGTAGATAAGCGAAGGCTCACCTGTCAACTCATCAATACCATGCTCCTCAGGAGTGAGTGTCTCAACGATGTCGCCAACAACCTCTGCGTTGTCAAACTCAAAGTAAGGAGCAGAGAAGTCTGTCATAGGGTAGCCGTGGTAGCCCTCTGCGATAGTAGCCTCAAGAGTAACAGCAAAGTTGCCATCCTCCAACTCCTCCGCGCTGATAGCCCACTCTACAGGCGCACCCTCATTCTCATTAACTACACTACCTGTAGTCTTCGCAACGTCCTGTGCCGACACTGCGAATGGTAGCATTAGTGCAATAGAAAGCACTACTGACTTAAAAAGATTTTTCATAAATTTTTGGTTTAGTTTTATTAATTGTTTGTTTAATTGTTTTCCATATTTGCAAGTCCCTCCAATGTTGGATCTGGGAAGGCACTATCATTGGCAATGATATCCTCGGTGCGACCATCCCATATCTTATATCGTGATGGCGATACACCCACGCGCTGTTTGAAATATTTACCAAAGAAGCTCTGCGATGCAAAGTTCAACTTAAGAGCTATGTCGCGGATGCTTAAGCCTGAGTATTTCAACAGTCGCTTAGCCTCGTATACCACAGCCTCGTCGATAAGCTTTGAGGCATTGCGACCACTCTTCTTCTTAAGAATCAATGAGAGGTACTTTGGCGTGATGTTCATCTTCTGAGCATAAAACTCTACACTACGCTCTGTGCTACAGTGCTTTCGCAATAGCTCAAGGAAGGTGTTAAATAGCTCATCAGTACGGTTGCTAACAGCACCATTAGATGGGAGTGTATGTTTTTGGAGAATACCCATCACATAGTGGAACATTGCCGCAAAGAGAGAGCTGATAATCTTTTGACGGTTTGCTGTAGGGGCATAGTCACACAATACTGAGCGCATGAGCTTCGATATGTCGTGAATGTATGTTGCCTCCTCTGGCGTTACTTGCACACATGGCTCATCAAGAAAACCGTGGTATATCGATATCAAATCTTGTGTGTCGACATGTATGCTATTAAGATACTGCTGAGAGTATGTAATCATATATCCCGAAGAGCGTATCGAAGCCTTAACCTGCTCAATAACGGTGTTTTCGTTGAATATGAATAGCGTATTAGGGCGTAGCTCATGCATCTTGCCGTTAATCTTGATGCGTGCGGTGCCACTTACCGTCACACCGATTGATACACCCTGTATGAGAGCCGTCAAATCGTCAAGCTCTCGAAACATTACAAGAGGAGTGATAACCATATCCTCTGAGTAGTATGCTGTTTCGAAACGCGATTTGAGTCTCTCTATCGAGGTTCGTTTTATACCGTCCTGTTTCATTTTTACTATTTTATATCTCTTAGGGCGTTGCCCTGCTATATCTTTGTTTTTTAATAATTCTCTCTATAGGCGAACCTTAAGATGTCCTTTGAGACACTCAATACATAGCGGGAAATTAGGCCCTGGCTGACCATCAATATCTGTTCGCTCCTGCATATCGCAGTGAAGCTCCACCTTATTGCTACGTATGTATCTCACCTTTTCATCCTTACCTCCTATGAGGTAGTTCATCATGCTCACACATGTCTTCGCCTTATTCTCATAGTCGAGGATAAGTATGTCCAGCATGCCATCATCAACTTGGGCGTTGGGAGCCAACTTAAAGCGTCCTGCGCTACGACCATTGAATACTAATAACATCGCAACATCAGTACTAATCTCCTCGCCGTTTACCTTCGCAACCACAGGTATGCGGTGCATTGTAAGCAAGTCGCGTGTGCCGATGCGTATATATGCCAACTTACCCATCAAGTGCTTCTCCTTGTCTGAAGCCTGCTGCGATGTTGTCGTTAGCACTCCGAAGCTCATAACATTTACGAAGTAGATGCCATTTACTACGCCACAATCAACTCTGCGCTCCGCGCCTTCAGCAATTTGTCGCGCCGCACGCAATACTCCACGCTTAACGCCTAATGCTCCAGCAAAGTCATTTGCTGTGCCTGCTGCTATGATGCCAAGGGTGATATTCAACCCCTTCTCATGCATCTTGTTGACAATAAAGTTGATGGTGCCATCACCACCGCATATTACTGCTAACTCAGTATCTTCATCTCCCTCAAAAGGGTTTTTGTTAAAACTTATCTCCTTAGGTCGTAGGTCGATATCCTTCTTACGAAATATCTCTACTATCTTCGTAACATGTCGACTAATATGACCTTTGCCCGCCTTAGTGTTATATAGTAATAGTGCCTTCATAACAAACTACTACTTAAACTCTGATGAGCACTCTACTCGGTAATCATCACCTTCGGCATAGATAAAGTAGTATCTCCAGCCATACTCCGCCTCGCACTTCTTTGCTACGTCAAGAGCTTCATCGGAGCCGAGAGCCATAAACATTGTCGCTGCAGCATCTGCTATGGCACACTCCTCAGCAATGACAGTCGCTGATAGTAGCGTGCTCACTACGCTATATCCTGTGCGTGGGTCTATGGTGTGTGTCACCTTATTGCCATCCTCTGTAACGTAGAACCTACGATAGTTGCCTGACGTTGCAATAGCTGCATTATTGAGGTAGATAATCTTCTCAAAGCTATCCATTGCCATGTTACCATCGTAAGGGGTCTCAATGCCTATCGACCACATCTCACCACGAGGGTTTTTTCCGCTACATCGCACCTCTCCACCGATGTTGACCATATAATCCTCTATGGACATCTCCTCCAGACGCTTTGCAACCATATCTACAACATAGCCCTTAGCAATGGAGTTCAGGTCAAGCTCAATGCGAGAGTCCTGCTTTATAATCCTATTGTTGTCAACGGCAAATTTGTCATATCCAACAAAACAAAGTATCGAGTCAATGTTAACATTCAACTCCTTCTTATGCTCACGACCAAATCCCCAGGCATCTGTCAGAGGCTTAATAGTGATGTCGTATGCTCCGCCACTTAGCTCCGAGAAGTGACGTGCAAGGTTAATGTTGTATGCTATATGCTCGTCAATAATCTCCGTCTCATTACGATTGATTTTAGATAGTAATGAGTTCTTGTCGAATATCGACATTGAGGCTTTTGCTTGGGAATCTATCTCCGTAATTAGGGATGTAATAGTTTCTGGGGATTGGGTGGTGTTGCACTTCACCTGAACGAATGTTCCAAGGGCTGTGCCGTCTACAGTGATGTAGTTGCTGTTGGTAGTACAGCCGCTTATCACAAAAAGTGAAATAGTAAAAATGATGAATATCACATTTTTTAGCATTCTCACTGACATAGACAATAAATATTATTTATATATTATTTATATAATACATGGGACAAAGATAGTAAAAAATCACAATTTTCAACCATCTTTACCCCTAAAATTAGTAAAGTATATGGAAAAATAGAAAAATCGCGGGTTGGGATATCGACTTTTTTATTTATTATGAATTGTAAATATAGTTATATAAAAGGATATAAAATACTTATTCGGGACTTAAATATATGCGATAGTAGATAGTGATTTGAGACGCATTGAAGAAAAATGGAAAAAATATTTGCAGATAAACTCTTTTTCTTTGGAAAAAGGTTTTGTGATTTTGGATAAATGTTGTATCTTTGCGCCACGCTCCGGCAGGATCTAAGGTAAGGACGATCTGTCGTGGAGTGGAACCAGGTACGTACTCCTCGGGTAAAAGTGTGGAGGCGTGCCATAAAACATTTAAAACTATGTATTTGACACCTGAGAAGAAGCAGGAGTTGTTTGGCCAGTACGGCAAGTCTACAACAGACACAGGCTCACCCGAGAGCCAGATCGCGTTATTCACTTACCGTATCAACCACCTTACCGAGCACATGAAGAGCAAC
>JAGBUS010000120.1 GCA_017630735.1 Alistipes sp.
ATGTAATCTACGGTATGGAGACTTTCGGTCTTGTACCTGAGGCAGAGATGCGTCCTGGTGTTATGTATGGCATGGAGCTCAGCAACCACAACGAGCTCTCTGCAGTTAGCGACGCTGTTGTTGCAGCTATCGCTGAGGGTAAGCACCGCAGCTTGCAGTCAAACGCTGAGGGTGAGATGTTGTGGAAGAAGGCTATCGAGGCTATTCACGATATCTACCTTGGTGAGCGTCCTGAGACATTCACATACGAGGGTAAGGAGTACACTCCTAAGTCATTCTACGAGTCTTTGGGCTTGAACGCTGCTGACTACGTATCGTTGACTTCTTACACTCACCACCCATTCTACACATCTTTCGCTCTTGAGATTCCAGATAACTGGCGTTGGGCACAGTCTTACAACCTTCCTATCGGTGAGTTGATGGAGGTGTTCGATAATGCTATTATGAATGGTTACACTGTAGCTTGGGGTAGCGACGTCAGCGAGAAGGGCTTTACTCGTATGGGTACTGCTGTTCTTCCTGAGGAGGCTCAGGGTGTTGATCTCCAGGGTTCAGATATGGCTAAGTGGCTTCGTATGTCTGAGGCAGAGAAGAAGAACAATCCTATGCCACTTCCAGCATCTCAGAAGATGTGTTCTCAGGAGGAGCGTCAGCTCGGTTATGACAACTGGGAGACTACTGATGACCACGGTATGCTTATCTACGGTATCGCAAAGGATAAGAATGGCGTAGAGTACTACATGGTTAAGAACTCATGGGGTGAGGCTGGTACTTACAAGGGTATCTGGTATGCATCTAAGGCGTTTGTTCGTTACAAGACTATGAACATCATCGTTCACAAGAGCGCACTTCCAAAGGATATCCGTAAGAAGCTTGGCTTGTAATTTGCTGATGTAGATCACAGTTTGTGGTAAATAAAAAATCCCACTTAGGTTAATTTCCTAAGTGGGATTTTTTTTTTGTTATGCTATTTTGTCTATCTTAGACTTAGCATACTCAAGCGTGATGCGTACTTCGCCACTCTCGTTTGTTGGCATATCGAACATTATGTCCATCATTATTGCCTCACAAATCGAGCGCAAACCTCGTGCACCAAGCTTAAACTCCAACGCTTTATCTACAATATAATCGAGAACCTCATTGTCGAATGTTAGCTTTATATCATCCAAGCCCATGAGACACTCATACTGGCGTATGATAGAGTTCTTAGGCTCGGTAAGTATTGAGCGAAGTGCCTCGCGCTCCAATGGCTCCATATATGTGAGCACTGGCAATCGACCAATAAGCTCCGGAATAAGACCAAACGAGCGGAGGTCCTGAGGCTGTATATACTTCATTATATTGCTCTCGTCGATGCGCTGCTTAATTGTCGCTCCATAGCCGATAGCATTGGTATTTAGGCGAGTTGCAATCTTCTTCTCAATACCATCGAACGCACCACCGCAGATAAACAATATGTTCGAGGTGCTAACCTGGATATACTTCTGGTCAGGGTGCTTACGTCCGCCCTGTGGTGGAACATTTACCACTGTACCCTCCAAAATCTTGAGAAGTGCCTGCTGCACACCCTCACCCGAAACATCGCGTGTGATAGATGGGTTGTCGCCCTTGCGTGCAATCTTATCAATCTCGTCGATGAAGATAATACCACGCTCCGCCGCCTCTACGTCATAGTCCGCCGCCTGCAAGAGACGCGATAGAATACTCTCAACATCCTCGCCAACGTATCCTGCCTGTGTGAGTGCCGTAGCATCTACAATCGAGAATGGAACATGGAGCAGACGTGCTATGGTACGCGCCATAAGGGTCTTTCCTGTACCTGTAGGACCAACAAGAACGATGTTCGACTTGTCGAGCTCCACATCCTCGGTCTTGCCCTTAGCGAGCAATCTCTTGTAGTGGTTGTATACTGCCACCGACATATAACGCTTTGCGGTGTCCTGACCAATGACATAGTCATCGAGGAAGCTCTTAATGCGGTCTGGGCGCATAAGGTCCTCGCGTTTCAAAGGTCTGAACTTTTTGCCACCCTTGCTATCGCTCTTCTTTGTCTCGGCAATGATATTGTGCTCGACAAGAAGACCGTATCCATGCTCAATACAGCTACTGCAGATGTTGACTCCGTTGCCGCCATTGAACATTAGAGCAACCTCATCAGCCTCAGCACCGCAGAATGAGCAGTGTCCGTCTTGTCTCTCTGTGCCTTTACGTGTTTTCTGTGTCATTTGTTATTTACTTTCTTTTGCCCAGTACATTATCAATGAGACCATACTCTTTAGCCTCTGCTGCTGTTAGCCAGTAGTCGCGGTCTGCATCTCGCTCAATCTTCTTGTAGGCTACACCTGAGTGTAGTGAGAGGATGTCGTATAGCTCGCGCTTAGTCTTGGCAATCTCGCGTGCTGTAATCTCGATGTCCGATGCCTGACCCTGTGCGCCACCGAGTGGCTGGTGAATCATCACCCGTGAGTGGGGAAGTGCTGAACGCTTGCCCGCAGCACCCGCTGTAAGAAGCACTGCACCCATCGATGCTGCCATGCCTGTACATATCGTTGCTACATCGCAGGAGATAAGTTGCATTGTGTCGTAGATACCCAAGCCTGCAGATACCGAGCCACCTGGTGAGTTGATATATAGCTGAATATCCTTATCGGCATCCACCGACTCAAGGAATAGCAACTGAGCCTGAATGATATTTGCGGCATCGTCATATATTGGAACACCGAGGAAGATAATACGATCCATCATAAGGCGAGAGAAAACATCCATAGCAGCAACATTGAGCTGTCTCTCCTCGATGATTGTAGGGGATACGTAGTTTCTAATCTCCGCACGGTAGTCGTGCATAGTCATGGAGTTTATGCCACAGTGCAGACGAGCAAATTTATCAAATTCTTTCATGATATTATAGTTTATTGTGGTAACTATACGATAATTCCCGAGCGTTATATGCTCGGGAATTATCTGTAATTACTCTCCTGAGCTTAACTGCAATTATGCCAACTCAGATGCCAATGCTGCAAAGTCATCAGCTGAGATAGCCTTCTCAGTAACCTTAACCTTGCCACGGATGTACTCTACAACCTTCTCCTCGAAGAGCTTCTCATAGATCTTCTGGAGCTGCTCCTTGTTATCCATGATCTGCTTAGCGAAGTTCTCAAGCATATCCTGTGGTGCGTTAGGCATACCATACTGAGTGAACTGGATCTGAGCAAATGCAATAGCCTCAGCCTTAGCCTCCTCGTTAGTTACCTTAAGATCGCCCTCCTTGATGAAGTGCTTCTGGAGGTAGTTCCAAGTAAACATCTTGATGAATGCACCGAAGTCCTTCTCGATCTCCTCGCGTGAGAACTTACCCTCGTTGATAACATACAACCAACGCTTCAAGAACTCCTCAGGCATAGTCAATGCTGCCTTCTCAACAACGAAGTTGCGAACAGTGTTTACGAACATAAAGTCGCACTCGCGCTTCAACTCTGACTCAATCTGCTCGTCGATGAATGCCTCGAACTGCTCCTCGTTAGTTACATTGCCTGAAGGGAATGCCATCTTGAAGAACTCCTCGTTGAGCTCTGGCTCAGCGAACTGACGAATCTTAGTAATCTCCAACTCGAACTCTGGCTTAACTGATGCCAACTCCTCCTCCTTAACTGAGAGGATTGCAGCACGCTGCTCAGGCTTCTTGTAGAGCTCCTCGATGTTTACAGTAGTCTTGTAACCTACCTTCTTGCCCTTCCACTCCTTGCGCTCCTCGTCGCTCATAGAGATAAGACCAATGTAAGCCTCCTCGATACGCATATCACCATTGTCAAGTGTTACGCTAAGAGCCTCGTCGTTAGATACCTTGTCAACCTCTACAAGACGGCCGTAGCGACGCAAATAGTTAGAGCGGAAATCACCGCGCATCTTCTTGTCAACCTTGATCTTGTTGTAAGTAACCTTATCCTTTGCTGACAACTCCATCTCGATCTTTGGAGCCTCGCCAAACTCAAATACGAACTCGAACTCTGTGTTGTTCTCGAAGTCGAATGCACCCTGCTCCTCAGATGGGATGATGTCGCCTACGTAGTCGATGTTCTCCTTCTGCAAGTACTCAAATACTGAGTTAGATGCAAGGTGGTATGACTGCTCAGCTACAACATGCTTGCCATACATCTTCTTAACAATACCCATAGGTACCATACCTGGACGGAAACCTGGAACATTTGCCTTGCGCTTGTACTCACGCAACTGCTTCTCTACAGCCTGACCGTAGTCAGCCTCACCTACAACGACCTTAACGATTGATACGCCACCGTCGCGCTGCTCTCTTGTAATATTCATAATCTTTATGTTTTTATTATTGAATTTCCTATATTCATGCGGGTGCTTCCACACCTTATATATATAAATATCGCGCAAAGATATATAAAAAAGTCTTAAACGGCAAATTAAAGTTAAATAATTACTGCGTTCGCTCGCTTCTTTGTTTGTAGGAATTGCGCTACAGGACTATTTAATAAGATTTGTTGTATTAAATATGCCCTTGAGGTGTTGATACTTTACTACTTTTTCCCTATCTTTGCTGAATTATGATACTTGACGTTACGCGACATAAATTCTCTGAGGCACTCCTCACCCTTATATTTTTTGCTGTGGTCATCTCTATGGCTGCAATCTTCGTGTTCCCAGAGGTGTCGAATGTTATAGGTGGTGCTGAGGCTCCACTCGCTCCGTTTATCAATTCGTTCCGAAGTAGTCATCCTACAATGTCGGGACTACTCCTCGGATTGATATATATTTATATTGTATTGCGCATCTCTCGCTCGACTGTGCGTGTGGGGTTGTATCCTGCAGTGACGCTCGCGGCTATACCTATATCATCAGTAGTCCTCTTTGGTTCGCTATGCTCTGATGGCTATGCTATTCTCGCTCTCTCGGCACTGCTCGTTGCTGAGGCGTATGGACGATTGTTGTATTGCTTCTCCCCATCAGTACGTCCTCACTATCTCTTCTCGGCTATGGTGGCATTTGGAGCTATGCCTCTTATCGATACGGCGTTTGTACCATTTTCGCTTGTCATTCCGTTTATCGTTATTGTTGAGCGAAGAACGTTGCGCGAGATAGTGCTTATATTGTTCGGCTTGTCTTTGCCATCGTTTGTATATTGCTATCTGTCGTGGCTCGGTGGTGCTAATTTCGTTGAGTGCTTTATGGATATGTGGGCAGAGTATATGGTGTCGTCGCACCTCTCTTTAGCTGCCTATCTTACGTTGCCACGTCTTGTATTTTTAGGTGTCGTGCTCTTCTTGCAGCTATTGACATCGGTTGTGTATGTTACGATGCCTCTATCTATAAACGCTGGTGTGCGCGATGTGTGGAGAATGCTCCAGCTATCTATGGTGGTGCTACTTGTGTCGTTGCTCTTGTTCCCAGCTTCGTCGCCTGCACTTATCGTTGCAATGACACTGCTTTCGTCTATCATGTTGCCGTTGCTGTTCCAGTATGCATCGTTGGCGCAGTCGGTGCTGGCATTCATACTTCTTATAGTCGCAACATTTGCTCCAATAGTGTAGTAAACTGCATAAAAATGATGGTTATGTCGCATTTATGCGGTTTATATTTAAATATTCATAAAAATATTGCACAAATATTCGTTTTATTGGAAATTATTACTACCTTTGCAATTGCAAACAGAGAGCGATGGGTGCTTATCTCATATAATTCTCATGGACACACTAATTATAACTCATCGCTTAAAAAATTCTCATTAACCTAACTAGTTGGAGGAAGAGCAATCTGTGAAGACGCTCTTCCTCATTTCTTTTTAGCTATAGCCCAAAATTAAGCCCAAAATACGGCTGTTTGTAGTAATTTAGAGCAAGATGTGTTCTAAAACAGAAAACGGGTAATCTTTGACCCCCGATGAGCCATATAAATTTTGCAGTGAAAGGGTCAAAATGCAGATAATCAACAATATAACAAAAATGCCATAAATGAAATATTATAATGTCTGAAAAACGATAAGTAAAATCTATCGGTTTTTTGCGACTTTTCAACATTTTAGTGTGAAAAAAGCTACTATATATATTGTAATTAAAAAATTATTCGTATCTTTGCGGGCAATTTCCTCAGAAGTGGAAATGAAACAATAAACAAAAAATTAAAAAGGACAAAATTTATTTAAGATGCCAACAATTCAGCAGCTTGTAAGAAACGGTCGAGTGTCAATGGAGGAGAAGTCAAAGTCTCCAGCACTCGCTGCGTGTCCTCAGCGTCGCGGTGTATGTACTCGTGTGTACACTACTACACCAAAGAAGCCAAACTCAGCGATGCGTAAGGTTGCACGTGTTAGATTGACAAATGGCAAGGAGGTCAATGCCTACATCCCAGGCGAGGGCCACAACTTGCAGGAGCACTCAATCGTGCTTGTTCGTGGTGGTCGTGTTAAGGACCTCCCAGGTGTTCGTTACCACCTCGTACGTGGTGCACTTGATTCAGCAGGTGTTGACGGTCGTCGTCAGCGTCGTTCGAAGTATGGTGCTAAGCGTCCTAAGGCAGGTAAGAAGTAATAGA
>JAGBUS010000121.1 GCA_017630735.1 Alistipes sp.
CTGCTCCAATGGTAGCGTGTCGAAGATGAGGTCAACATAGCGCAAGGTGTTCATGTGGCGGTTGAAGTCTATGTCGCTATAAACCACGGGGCGTGATATAGATGCCGTAGCCTCTATGGGGCGTAGGCGCGCGGGGGCTGCGAGGGGTGAGGGCTCATTAACGATAAATTTGTCGTGCGCCTCCTTCATCATAGACATATCCGCTGCCTGACGGGTCTCCATATTGAGTACACACCACTGCGATACGCCCGATGCGATGGCCTTGTCGCCGATGCGCATGCGGAAGTTACGCGTAGAAGAGAGGCGGTTGAAGTCACTGATCCATGTGTCTATCTCTATGTCGGCATATTGCTCGGGGCGGATCTCAATCTCCACTGCAAAACGCATAAGCACCCATGTTAGGGAACTATCTTGCAACACCTCCACGCCGAAACCCTTGTTGTGGGCATCGCTTCCCGCGACGTTTAGCATATAGTTGACAATGGAACTTGCCGAAGCACGCAGTGTAAAATCCACATCTTGTGGCTCCACGCGATATTTATAAGTTGTAATCTCTGCCATAGTGTAACAATATTATGATAGGCAAAGATACAAAGATTTCGCAAATCGGCAAACTCGGCAAAGCTCATTATTATTCTAACTAACCACTCTTCAAACCTAATAAATCAGGGTGAGTGATTTTTTTTGCCTATCTTTGTAGTTAATGAGGCGTGTTGTGCGTCTAACGAGTAAAAGGATGTAACTAAGACCTATTAAACAAACTATAGACAATGACAGAAAAAGAAAAGGAATTTACGAATATCGTTCGCGAACATCGTAGCACAATCTACTCCGTGTGCTTCATGTTCGCCAAGTGTGGCGATGAGGCTGATGATCTCTTTCAAGAGGTGCTTATCAAGCTGTGGCATGGCTTCGATAGTTTTGAGCATCGTAGTAATATATCCACATGGATTTGGCGTATCAGCCTCAATACCTGCATCTCTATGGATCGACAGAAGCATCGCTCGTCGAAGCTGAAACTCGATATGAGTCGCGACCTCTACACCGCCGAGGATAGCGACAGCCGTCAGATGCAGATGCTTCATAGGCGCATACATAGGCTTCAGCCCTTCGACCGTGCGATTGTTATGTTGTGGCTCGAGAATATGAGCTATGAGGAGATTGCTGCTATTGTCGGCATATCGGTGAAGAATGTCTCGGTGAAGCTCTACCGCATAAAGGAGCAACTCAAAAGTATGTCAAATGAATAATCGAAAATATTATGAACGAAAATAAAGATTATCAGGTACTTGACGATATGCGCGACCAGCTTGTAAAGCTTAAGGATATGCTCAATTCGGAG
Source organism: Alistipes sp. (assembly GCA_017630735.1). Lineage (GTDB taxonomy): Bacteria > Bacteroidota > Bacteroidia > Bacteroidales > Rikenellaceae > Alistipes. Next base: position 1,343 of record JAGBUS010000121.1, read on the forward strand.
CGTATAATTACCGAGCGCATGATGCGAAGAACGATGTCCGAGAAGGCGAATAAACTCTTGCGCCGCAGCATATTCTTCATCGTTATAGCTTTGCTCTTTGCGCCATATATGATTTGGTCAATCGGGTTCCTTGGCTTTAACTCTATTTATGGCTATGTTGCTGCGGTGTTCCTTATTGTTGCAGCCATTTATGAGTGGCAGACTTGTAGATATCTGCGCGATGAGCACTTCTCTCGCTGTACACTCGTTGAGGTTGCCGAGATTATGATTCGCTACAAGCGTATGAATATCAAGTGGCTATACTTCTCTGTCCCCTTTGTTCTGGTGTGGGGTGGTCTGCTCGCCTATGACATCTCAAAAACGGAGAATCTTCCTGTTATGATTGGCTGCGCGGTGGGTTTTGTTATCGGTCTTTTGTTTGGCATCCACAGCCTGGTTAAGGCACACCGTACTGCAAACGAAATTATAAATGCTACGCGCGACTTGACACGCGAAGAGTAACATCATATTATGTGAAATCATTAAAGGCTAGGGTTGTTTAGAGTCCTGGTCTTTAGTGTTTTATGGTGTTATGTACAATAAATATTTGTTGAACACGTTAATTGTCGTGTATTGTTCTATAAGTGACACTTATTGTTCAATCAGAAAAAATATACATATTAATGTATCTATTTAGACAAAAAAATAGTATATTTGCATGGATTATTGCCGCACTAGGAGTGTGGTATAGGTGTTAAACAGAAATTATTATTAATTTACTTAAATATCAACCTTATGAGAAAAATGCTTTTTTCGCTCGTAGCCCTCTTCGTAGGTATCGCGAGCATCTGTGCGCAGGATCCCTCAGAGATGCAGTTGCCTCTCGATCCTGAGGTACGCGTAGGCAAGCTCGACAATGGCATGACCTACTACATTCGCCACAACGAGAAGCCTAAGGGCCAGGCAAGCTTCTACATCTACCACGATGTAGGTGCTATCCAGGAGGATGACGACCAGCAGGGTCTCGCTCACTTCCTCGAGCACATGGCCTTCAACGGTACTAAGAACCTTCCCGGCAAGCAGATTATCGAGAAGCTCGAGACTATCGGTGTTCAGTTTGGTAACAACCTCAACGCCTTCACTTCATGGGACTGCACACAGTACATGGTGATGGATCTTCCTGTTACTGAGGAGAACGTAGACCTCGCTCTTCTTATCCTCCACGACTGGTCACAGTTCATCGCTTTGCAGCCTGAGGAGATTGACTCTGAGCGCGGCGTTATCATGGAGGAGCTCCGTACACGTGATGGTGCAAGCCTCCGTGCACAGAACGACATGATTCGCAACCTCTTCAAGGGTTCACTCTACGAGAAGCGTAACCTTATCGGCTACCTCGATGGTTTGAAGTCTTTCGATCAGCAGGCATTGGTAAACTTCTATAAGAAGTGGTATCGTCCTGAGTACCAGGCGTTGGTAATCGTTGGTGATATCGATGTTAACCAGATTGAGTCAAAGATTAAGGCTCTCATGGCTGACATCCCAGCTTCACCAGCAGATGCTGCTCAGAAGGTAATGCACGTTGTTCCTGCAACTGAGGAGCCTATCGTATCAGTATTCTCAGATCCTGAGTTGACACAGTCAAGCGTTATGATGTTTGCTCGTCGTGATGCTCTTCCAAAGGAGTATAACAACACTATCGTTGGCTACTCATACAACCTTATCTACTCGTTCGCATCAATCATGATGAATGAGCGTTTCGAGGATATCGCACAGGCTGCTGATGCACCATTCCTTGGTGGTGGCATGAGCGAGGGTGGTATCGGTATCTGCCCTACAATGGAGTCAACAATGTTCTCTGCAACAGCTCACGAGGGCCGCATCGACGAGGCTTTCCGTGCTATGTACACAGAGATGGAGCGTATGCGTCGCTATGGCTTCACAGCTGGTGAGTTCGAGCGTGCTAAGCAGGAGATCCTCCGTTGGGCTGAGCGTGCTTACACAAACCGCAACGACGTAAGCAATGCAGAGTATGCACAGCGCTACCTCGACAACTATGCTGATGGTTCACCTATGATGGATGCTGAGACTGAGTGGATGCTCGACCAGCAGTTCATCAACAGCCTCACTGTAGATCAGATCAACGAGGCTTACTTGCAGTTGGTTGCTCCTAACAAGAACCTCGTAATCCTTGCTCGCTCACCAAAGAAGGAGGGCGTAGAGATTCCAACAGCAGAGCAGCTTTTGGCTATCAAGGCTGAGGTTGAGGCTTCTGAGATTGCTCCTTTCGAGGATAACACCGTTATCGAGCCTCTTCTCGACCCATCACTCAAGCTTAAGGGTTCAAAGGTTAAGTCTACAGCTGTAAACGAGTCTCTCGGCTACACTGAGTGGACTTTGAAGAACGGCATCAAGGTTGTTGTTCGCCCCTCTACATTGAAGGC
>JAGBUS010000122.1 GCA_017630735.1 Alistipes sp.
AAGCGTTTGGGTAACGCTGTAGATCCATTCGAGGTACTCAAGAAGTATGGTGCAGATGCCACACGTTGGTATATGATTTCTAACTCACAGCCTTGGGATAACCTCAAGTTTGACGTGGATGGTGTGGACGAGTGCCGCCGTAAGTTCTTCGGCACGTTGTACAACACCTACTCATTCTTCGCGCTCTATGCCAACATCGACGGCTTCACAGGCGCAGAGGAGGAGGTTGCCGTGGAGCGTCGCCCAGAGATTGACCGCTGGATATTGTCGGAGTTGAACACCCTCATCAAGGATGTTACAAAGTACTTGGAGGACTACGACCCAACACCTGCAGCACGTTGCATCGACCAGTTTGTTAACGAGAACCTCTCGAACTGGTATGTTCGCTTGAACCGTAAGCGTTTCTGGGGTGGCTCAATGACTGAGGATAAGCTCGCAGCATACCAGACACTCTACACTTGCTTGGAGACTGTAGTAATGTTGGCAGCACCTATCGCGCCATTCATCTCAGACCGCATCTTCTGCGACTTGAATGCCGTGAGTGGTCGTCACACAGAGTCTTCAGTGCACCTCGCAGAGTATCCTAAGTGCAACGAGGCACTTATCAACGCCGAGTTGGAGGATATGATGTCGTTGGCACAGCGCGCATCATCTATGGTATTGGCACTTCGTCGTAAGGTGAATATCAAGGTGCGTCAGCCACTTCAGAAGATTATCATCCCTGTGCTCGACAAGGAGATGGCTAAGCATATCGAGGCTGTTCGCGCGCTTATCATGGGCGAGGTGAACGTTAAGGATATCGAGCTTATCACCGACACTACAGGCATCATCACTAAGCGCATCAAGCCTAACTTCAAGACTTTGGGTGCTAAGTGTGGTAAATATATGAAGCAGGTGGCAGCCCTCGTGGCATCGTTCACTCAGGAGCAGATTGCTGCTGTGGAGGCTAACGCCGAGACCGTTCTTAAGGTTGAGGATGCTGAGTTTGTTACTACAGCTGCCGACTTCGAGATTACATCGGAGGATATGCCAGGATGGTTGGTAGCTTCGGAGGGTAAGCTTACTGTAGCCCTCGATATCACCATCACCGAGGAGTTGCGCCGTGAGGGTGTGGCACGTGAACTTGTTAACCGCATCCAGAACATCCGTAAGGAGTCTGGCTTCGAGGTGACAGATAAGATTCGCGTGGAGGTTGAGGCTAATGACCTCACATCGGTGGCTATCGATAGCTTCGCAGAGTATATCGCGCAGCAGACCCTCGCCCTTGAGGTTAAGGCTGTAGCCGCTCCTGCGGGTGACTTCGTTGTCGACTCAGACCTCGACGAGGCACCACTCAAGATTGCTGTAACAAAGGCATAAGGTCCCGCCTATACATATATTAAATAAGAGGTGTAGCATCTTCGGGTGTTGCACCTTTTATTTTGTCAAAAGTTGTAGAAATATTTGCGTATGTCATAATTTTTGTTTAATTTCGCTTATTATTGATATGTAACCGTATTTAACAACTACGAATATGGCAGAGGAGAAGACACGTTATAATGATGCTGAACTCGAGGAGTTCCGTCTACTTATAGAGCAGAAATTGGCTTCGGCACGTGCCGACTATGATATGTTGCGCACCGCAACAAGCAATGAGAATGATACCGAGGACTCATCACCTACGTTCAAGGTGTTGGAGGAGGGTGCTACAACGCTGTCACGCGAGGAGTATGGCTCTTTGGCACAGCGTCAGGCGAAGTTTATCCGCAACCTTGAGATGGCTCTCGTGCGTATCAAGAATAAGACATACGGCATTTGCAAGACTACGGGAAAGCTCATCCCTCGTGAGCGTTTGTTGCGTGTGCCTCACGCTACGGAGTGCATCGAAGCGAAGATTGCCCGCAAGTAGTATGTGGCATTAGCCAGAATATGAGAGCTGTACTTAGGTACGGCTCTTTTTTTGTGAAAGGTGAAAAGTGAAAAGTGAAAAGTGTGGTGTGCTTCGCGCGAGATTAAGTGAATGGTGTGGATTTTTTTGTTTACGTCATTGCGAGAGCCGTTAGGCTCGTGGCAATCTTCATTTGTTACGTTGTAGCCTCACAAGGGTAGATCCCCACGTCGCTACGCTCCTCGGGATGACGGATTACGTGAAAGGTGAAAAGTGTGGTGCGCTTTGCGCGAGTTTTATAGAACGCTATCAAACTCTACCCAGAGCGAAGCGGAAATACTCAGAGCGCAGCGGAATTCCCCAGAATTACCCAGAGCGCAGCGGAATTCCCCAGAATTCCCCAGCCCCACCCATACCTCCCTATTAAAAAGCCCTCAAAATATTTCGTGGTATAGAAAATTTTTCGTAACTTTGACAAGATAACTATGCGCTTATGCGTTTATAGTGAAATAAAACTTAAAACGAGAATAATCTTTAAACCTAAAACTATAACGATATGAGAAAACTACTTCTCGGTGACGAGGCTATTGCACAGGCCGCTATCGACTCAGGTCTTTCGGGCGTATATGCCTATCCAGGTACTCCGTCTACCGAAATCACAGAATTTATCCAGCTACGCGAGGAGAAGCGTGGCGATGCTCAGAACCCTATCTTCTGCCGCTGGGCAACTAACGAGAAGACAGCTATGGAGGGTGCCCTCGGTATGTCTTACATGGGCAAGCGTGCGTTGGTATGTATGAAGCACGTAGGTATGAACGTTGCTGCCGATCCATTTGTTAACTCAGCTATGACAGGCGTAAATGGTGGTTTGGTTGTTGTTGCTGCCGACGACCCATCTATGCACTCATCACAGAACGAGCAGGACTCACGTTTCTACGGTAAGTTTGCGTTGATGCCTATCTTCGAGCCATCAAACCAGCAGGAGGCTTACGAGATGACACGTGCTGCATTCGAGCTTTCGGAGGCTTTCAAGCTCCCAGTATTGATGCGTGTAACAACACGTATGGCTCACTCACGTGCCGTAGTGGAGGTTACCGACGAGCCACGCAAGCAGAACGAGATCAATCGTCCAGAGGATGTACGCAGCTGGATTTTGTTGCCTGCATTTGCTAAGAAGCGTTATTTGAAGCTTCTTGAGCAGCAGGACGACCTTCTTAAGGCTGCTGTAGAGTCTAAGTTCAACTGGTACAAGAAGGGTGAGAACCCAGCTAAGGGCGTTATCACAACAGGTATCGCTTACAACTACTATATGGAGAACTGCGCAGACTGCAACGAGCGCAGCGTACTAAAGATTTCGCAGTATCCACTTCCTGTAGCTCTCATCGAGAAGATGGTTGAGGATGGCGCAAAGGAGATTCTCGTAATGGAGGAGGGTCAGCCTGTTGTTGAGGAGATGGTACGTGCTATCGTTCCTTCAACTGTTGAGGTTAAGGGTCGTTTGACTGGCGATCTTCCACGTGTTGGCGAGCTTAACCCAGACTCAGTACGTAAGTCGTTGGGCATGGCAGCATTGGAGAACTTGGAGGCTGATGATATCGTCGTAGCACGTCCACCAGCATTGTGCCAGGGTTGCGGTCACCGCGATATGTATAAGGCGTTGAACGAGGTTGCTGCAGAGTATGAGAACCCACGTATCTTCGGTGATATCGGTTGCTACACTCTCGGTGCGTTGCCTCCATTCCAGGCTCTTCACGCTTGTGTTGAGATGGGTGCGTCAATCACCATGGCTAAGGGTGCTTCGGATGCTGGTCAGTTCCCATCATTCGCTGTTATCGGCGACTCTACATTCACTCACTCAGGTATGACTGGCTTGTTGGATTGCGTGAACTCTAACGCTAATGTTGTTGTCGTTATCTCGGATAACCTCACAACAGGTATGACAGGTGGTCAGAACTCTGCAGGTACAGGCAAGATTGAGGATATCTGCCGTGGTGTAGGTGTTCACCCAGATCACGTACGTGTAGTGGTGCCATTGCCAAAGAACATGGAGGAGATTAAGAATACTATCCGCGAGGAGATCGAGTATAAGGGTGTATCAGTAATCATCCCACGTCGTGAGTGTATCCAGACTGCTAAGCGTCACGCTAAGGCACGCGCTGCAGCAGCTGCAAAGAACGAGTAGTCCGCTAACAACTAAAAAGAAACTATTATGAAGTAAGATATTATTGAGGGTGGAGTCGTCGGACAGGGTATTCTGTCGATTGCTACGGTTATTGGCGAGGCTGCCATGGCTGAGGGTTGGAACATCAAGCAGGCTGAGGTTCACGGTATGAGCCAGCGTGGTGGTGATGTGCAGAGTAATCTCCGTCTCTCAACAGAGCCTATCGCTTCAGACCTTATCGCTAAGGGTGGTGCAGATATCATCATCTCGTTGGAGCCTATGGAGGCTTTGCGCTACCTCTCATACCTCAAGAAGGATGGATGGGTGGTAACATCAAATGTTCCTTTCATCAACATCCCTAACTACCCTGCAGAGGAGGAGCTTAATGCTCACCTCGCAGCATTGCCTCACTGTGTATCGTTGAATGTGGAGCAGTTGGCTAAGGATGCTGGCGCGCCACAGCAGGCAGCCAATATGGTGTTGTTGGGTGCTGCGATACCTATGCTCGACATCGAATTTGAGAAGATCGAGGCAGGTATTCGTCGTATCTTTGCTCGTAAGGGTGAGGAGGTTATCGAGAAGAACCTTGCCGCAGTACGTGCAGGTTATGAAAACTCAATTAAAAAATAACAAAGCAATGGATAGACCATTAGATAAACAAACCGTAGATAACATCTGTATTGCTAACGGACTTCGTAATGCTAAGGAGCTTGGCGCAGCATCTATCCGCCAGTTCGTGAGCGTGGTGAAGGATATCGAGGCAAAGATGGGTGTGGAGTATATCCGCATGGAGATTGGTGAGCCAGGTCTTCCTGCTGAGATGATTGGTATCGAGGCGGAGCACGAGGCGTTGCTCGCAGGTGTAGGTTCTAAGTACCCTCTTATCACAGGTATCGAGCCACTCACTAAGGAGGCATCACGCTTCATCAAGGCGTTCATCAACCTCGACATCCCTCCAGTGTGCATCGTGCCTACGGTAGGCTCTATGCAGGGTGCTTTCGCTACATTTATGGCACTCAGCCAGATGCGTAAGGACCGCGATACTATCCTCTTCATCGACCCAGGCTTCCCAGTGCAGAAGGCGCAGTGTAAGGTTCAGGGCATCCGCTTCGAGTCGTTCGACGTTATCGACTATCGTGGTGAGAAGTTGGAGCAGAAGTTGGAGGAGATACTCTCATCGGGTCGCATCAGCGGTATCATCTACTCTAACCCTAACAACCCTACATGGATGTGTCTCAACGAGGCAGAGTTGGAGATTATCGGTCGCATGGCTACCAAGTATGATGTTATCGTGGTTGAGGACTTGGCATACCTCAATATGGACTTCCGCGAGGATCGTTCTAAGCCATTTGAGGCTCCATATCAGCCATCTGTAGCACGTTACACCAATAACTGCTTGCACCTCTTGTCAGGCTCTAAGATGTTCTCTTACGCAGGTCAGCGTATCGCTATCGTGGCGATGAACCCTGCACTCGCGGAGCGTTGCTACGAGGCTATGGCAGAGAAGTATGGCAACGATGGTCAGTTCCGTCGTAACTTCATCTTCAACATCCTCTACGTATTGTCTTCAGGTGTTCCACACTCAGCACAGTATGCCTTGGCTGCTATGTTCCGTGCTGCGTCGGATGGTCGTTTGGACTTCGTAGGTCACACACGCGAGTATGCACGTCGTGCGCAGCGTGTTAAGGAGATTATGGTGAAGAACGGCTTCCATATCGTTTACGACAAGGATTGTGAGCAGGAGGTTAGCGATGGCTTCTTCTTCACATTCGGCTATAAGGATATGACAGGCGAGCAGCTTATCAACAAGCTTATCTACTACGGTATCTCAGCTATCACACTTGCACCTACAGGAAGTTCTCGCGAGGGCTTGCGTGGTTGTGTGTCGATGATTTCAGATTACCAGTACGATGAACTCGATAAACGCTTGAGAATGTTCTCACAGGACTATTAGTATTAGAAACCATATAACAAGGCTACTTTGTCGTTACGCTTGCTTTCGAAATCCTCATTTACGCCAAGTAAACTGCGGTTTCTCAAGCTTCGCAAGCCTAAAATTAGCTCTTGTTATAAAGTTTCTTGAAATAAAATTTGGGACTGCTCGATGTAAAAGTCGGGCAGCCCTTCTTAAACCAAATAACGTATGAATTTAGTTAGTGCGGCAGAAGCCGTAAAACTTATCAAGTCGGGTGACTCGGTATATATTCAGGGCTCTACATCTGTCCCTGAGGTGTTGGTGCAGGCGATGACCGACCGCGCAGCAGAGCTTCGTGATGTTAAGGTATATACTGCCTTTGCCATTGGTCGTTGCGATGCTCCTTATGCTAAGGCAGAGCTTCGCGATTCGTTCGAGCCACTCAGCTTCTTCGTTGCCAACAACCTACGTAAGGCTATCAACGAGGGTGTTGCGCAGACTATCCCAGCATTCTTGGGCGAGATTCCATTCTTGTTCCGCTCACGACAGATTCCTTTGGATGTTACGCTTTTGAACGTTTCGGAGCCTGATGAGGAGGGTTACTGCTCGTATGGTGTATCTGCCGACCTCGCATTCTCGGCTGTGGAGTGCTCAAAGGTTATCATCGCGCAGGTGAATAAGTATATGCCTCGCACATTTGGAGACCCTGTAATCCACGTATCGAAGATTGATGCTATGGTGCGCGGTGATGAGCCACTTGTTGAGGTTCCTACAGTTGTGCCCAATGATGTAGAGCGTGCTATCGGTAACTATATCGCGTCGGAAATTCCCGATGGTGCTACATTGCAGATTGGCGTAGGTGGTATTCCTAATGCTGTGCTCGATGCGTTGCAGGGCCACAAGCACCTCGGCTTGCATACCGAGGCTATGACCGACGGCGTTGTGCCCCTCATTCAGAAGGGTATCATTGATAACTCGTTGAAGAAGCTCTACCCAGGCCAGTCGCTTGCTTGCTTGTGCCTTGGTAGCCAGCGTCTGTACGACTATCTCGACGGCAACCGCGATGTTGTCATCCGCGATGTGGCATGGACTAACGATCCTCAGAACATCCGCCAGAACCCTAAGGTTATGGCCGTAAATTCGGCTATCGAGATCGACCTCACGGGTCAGATTTGTGCCGATTCTATCGGTGAGCGTATCTTCTCGGGCGTTGGTGGCCAGCACGACTTTATGTATGGTGGCGCTTTGTCGGAGGGTGGTAAGTGCTTTATCGCTCTGCCATCAATCACCTCTAAGGGTCAGTCTAAGATTGTGCCTACGCTTACGAAGGGTGCAGGTGTGGTAACAACACGTTTCCAGGCGCAGTATATCGCTACGGAGCACGGCATCGTCTATTTGCGTAACAAGTCGTTGGCGCAGCGTGCTAAGTTGCTTATCTCTATCGCCGACCCATCGGTTCGCGAGGATTTGGAGCGTGCTGCTGTCGAGCGTTTCGGCATCGGTTTCTTGCGCTGCCGCGTATAGGTCGAATAATCTATACCAATATTTATATAGGGCTCTCCACGCTGTCGGGGAGCCCTATTTTTGCGCTAATTTTGAAAGTGTAACCCACATTCTCTCTCTATTATTTTTTATACAAATAAAAATTATTTGTATATTTTTGGCTCTCGGGCACTCTCTTTTTTGGAGTTTTTTTGTATTTTTGT
>JAGBUS010000123.1 GCA_017630735.1 Alistipes sp.
AAGTGTGGTGCGCTTCGCGCGAGTTTTATAGAACGCTATCAAACTCTACTCAGAGCGAAGCGGATATACTCAGAGCGCAGCGGCTCTACCCATCTCTCCCCAGAAAAAAACTCCAACCCTAACCCTGTGACCCTTAGGATGTTGAACAGAGTGGGCTAAAAATAGTTAAAAAAAAGTTGCTAAAAAGTTTGCAGAATAAAAAAAAGTCTCTATCTTTGCACTCGCTTTTAAGGAAGTATGGCGAGATAGCTCAGCTGGTTAGAGCGCATGATTCATAATCATGAGGTCCCCAGTTCAATCCTGGGTCTCGCTACTCAAATAGCATTTCGGTTTCACGAGGTGCTATTTTTTTTGTCTCATATTTGACCATTAAGGCACGATTGATTATCTTTGTGGGTATGAAATACGAACTTGTAATATTTGATTTGGATGGCACGTTGCTAAATACGATAGGCGATTTAGCTGCTTCGGTGGATTATGTTATGCGTAGCCGTAGTCTCCCTGAGCACACTGATGCCGAGTATCGTCAGATGGTGGGCGGTGGTATAAAGCGTCTTGTGGAGCGTGCATTGCCTGCGGAGCTTGCCGCGAATGAGGCGTATGTTGAGGATTGTGTGTCGCAGTTCCGACGCTACTATGTCGATAATATCGACCGTCATACTCAGCCATACGAGGGTATGCAGGAGCTATTGCGTAGCTTGCGTAAGCAGGGTGTTAAGGTGGCTGTGGCGTCGAATAAGTTTCAGCATGGCACGGAGCGTCTTGTGGCAAAGTTCTTCTCAGATGTCGACTTTGTGGCTATTGAGGGCAATCGCGAGGGTGCACCACTAAAGCCCGATCCGCAGATTGTTCACAACATACTCGCTATAGCCGATGTAGATGCGTCACGCGCTATTATGGTGGGTGATTCGGGTATAGATATTCGCACTGCCAAGGCAGCAGGTATAGCCTCAGTGGGCGTAGCATGGGGTTTTCGCTTTGCTGAGGAGCTCTACGATGCAGGAGCTACGGATGTAGTATCAACCACGGCAGAGTTAGAGAGAGTTTTATTATAATATAAATATATATGTACATAACAAAAGAAGAGCTTATCGTATGATAAACTCTTCTTTTGTTTTATTCTGTCCCTATTTTGTGAGTGCTCGCCAGAGCATATCCTTAAGTTGCGTGATGTTCATATTCGCAACCGATGATATGAATATCGTCTCGATACCCTCAGGTAGGTGTGCCTTCATCTGCTCAATAAGCTCATCGTCGAGCATGTCGCACTTCGTGATAGCCAACAATCGCTCCTTATCCAGCAACTCAGGGTTATACTGCGTAAGCTCGCCAAGCAAAATCTCATAGTCGGCAGCAATATCGTCGCTATCGGCAGGAATCATGAACAACAGCACCGAGTTGCGCTCAATATGTCGCAAGAAGCGTGTACCCAAGCCACGTCCCTCATGCGCACCCTCGATGATACCAGGGATGTCAGCCATAACAAACGAGTGGTCGTCGCGCACCGACACAATACCCAAGTTAGGCTCAAGTGTTGTGAAGGCGTAGTTGGCAATCTTAGGCTTAGCCGCAGATACTACAGATAGCAGGGTAGACTTACCAGCATTAGGGAAACCTACAAGACCTACATCTGCCAATACCTTAAGCTCAAGGATAAAGGCACCCTCAGAGCCCTCCTCGCCTGGCTGTGCATAGCGTGGTGTTTGGTTTGTTGCTGTGCGGAAGTGCCAGTTACCCAAGCCTCCGCGACCGCCCTTCAAGAGTACAAGCTGCTCGCCATGCTCTGTAACCTCGCCTACAACCTCGGTGTATGTCTCGCCTGTCTCCTCGTCGGTGAATACCTGCTTTGCAACAGTGCCCAGTGGTACAGGGATGATAATATCCTTAGCATCGGCACCTGTAGAGCGCGCACCATGACCATTCTCGCCATCCTCAGCAAACTGGTGACGCTTGTATTTAAGGTGTATAAGAGTCCAATATTGGCTGTCGCCCTGAAGGATGATGCTACCACCCTTACCTCCGTCACCACCATCGGGACCTCCGAAGGCTACGAACTTCTCGCGACGAAAGTGGCATGAACCAGCACCTCCGTGACCTGAGCGAGCAAATATCTTTACATAATCAACAAAATTCGAACCTGCCATAAATGTTCTATATCTATAAATTTCGCGTCAAAGTTACGAATTAAATGTCAAAAGACAAAATTTTAGAGGCTCACAACCTTTAAACCAGCGTGAGCCTCCGAACTTTTATCGTATGTATACCCCTTTTATAGTAGCTTTTCTACTGCCTGCTCGACTACTGACATATCTGTCGTAGGCTCAAAGCGCGCTACAACATTGCCGTCGCGGTCTACCAGGAACTTGGTGAAGTTCCACTTGATGTCCGACTTCTTGTCGTAGTCGGCATCCGCCTCGCGAAGCATCTTGTCGAGAATCTCAGTGAGCTTATGACCCTTGTCGAAGCCCTTGAATCCCTGCTCGCTCTTTAGCCACGTGTATAGCGGAGACTCGTTCGCGCCATTCACCTCAATCTTCTTCATCTGTGCGAAGGCTGTGCCATAGTTCAACTGGCAGAACTGCGTTGTCTCGGCGTCGCTCTCTGGTGACTGACCACCAAACTGATTGCAAGGAAAGTCGAGAATCTCAAAGCCATGCTCGTGATACTTGGCGTATATCGCCTGTAGGTCGTTGTACTGGGGTGTGAAGCCACACTTGCTTGCGGTGTTCACTATGAGTACCACCTTGCCCTTGAGTGTGTCGAGCTTTAGCGTTGTGCCATCCTGCTTCAATACCTCAAAATCGTAAAGAGACTTCTTTGTCTTGCAGCTACATCCACATGTTTTGATTGTTGTTGTCATATTTTTGTGTTTTTATTATTCGTTTGTTAAACTATCAAATTTTATTCCGCTGCAAAAGTATAAAAAAATATCTTAAATAATTATTTTTCGCCCAAATGTTTTATAATATATTCTTATGACGCTATAAGGAGAATATATAGTAGGCTGTTTAGGGGGGGGGAATTTTAGGGGAAAAGTGAAAAGTGAAAAGTGAAAGGTGAGGAATTTTGTTTATAGGGAGTTTAAGGAGTTTAGTGAATTTAGGGAAAATAGGAAATTATAGGGAATCTGGGGATTGATAGGTATGATGTCCCTATAATTACCCATATAAATTGTTAGCTTAAAATGTATGAGACTCGCAGGCTTGCCTTGCAGAGTCCTATTCTGGGCACAAAAAAAGAGCAGTCCTCGAACTGCTCTTGTGCCTCAGTATGATAGGTTATTGAACTACAGAATCACCGCAGGTGAGCAAGTGAAACACTTGCCACAAGCCTCCCTTATCAAAGGGAGGGTTGGAGGGATTATATGTATAAGACTCGCAAGGCTTGCCTTGCAGAGTCCTATTCTGGGTACAAAAAAAAGAGCAGTCCTCGAACTGCTCTTGTGCCCAGAATAGGACTCGAACCTACATGCCTCGCGGCACTCGCACCTGAAACGAGCGCGTCTACCATTTCGCCATCTGGGCAATATTCAAAGCACAAAAATAGCATATTTTTTCGAAAATTAGTATATTTGTGCCAATTTATTTGTATATTTACATATTCTATAACGACCATAAATAGTTGGTATAGAGCTTATAATATTGATTACTATGGGTTTAAATAAGATTCCTGCAGGCTACAAGGTGGCATTTTGGGTGATGCTTCTCGTTGTTATCGACCAGATTGTTAAGATGCTTATTCACTTCAACCTTGAGGTGGGTGATAAGATTGAGGTATTCTCGTGGTTTAACCTCTACTATATTGAGAATAACGGCTTTGCCTTTGGCATGCAGCTCGGCTCGGCAGATGGGGGTGTGGATTGGGGTAAGTTAGCTCTCAGCATCTTCCGCATAGTGATGATTGGTGCGTTGATATATGGCATAGGCTATCTGCTTAAGCGACCAGAGACCACGCCTAAGGGTGTTGTTGTCGGTGCAGTATTGATTCTTGCGGGTGCCATAGGAAATATGATCGACTCGATGTTCTACGGCATGTTGCTCGACACTCAGAATGCTGGCTTCTTGATGGGTAAGGTGGTGGATATGATACATTTACCACTCTTTAAATGGGAGAATTGCCCCGATTTCTTGAGCTTCCTCGTAGGTGGTGACGGCTACTTCTTCGGTGCTGTATTCAATGTTGCAGATGCCTATATCTCGGTTGCGGTAGTCTATTTGTTGCTCTTCCAGTACAAATTCTTTAAGTAGTATACTATGCGAAGATTATTGTTTGTTGTCGCGCTCATGGTTGCGGCAACATTCTCCATATATGCACAAAAACCTTGGGTGGAGCATGATCTTCGTCAGCAGCAGCGTGTGCTCACTAATCCCAATATCCCACATATCGTTAAGGGGACATTGTCGCATTTAGAGGATATTACGGAGTGTGAGCGTGAGGAGCTATGGAGTGTTGTTACATCGGCTAAGCCCGCACGTCAGCTATTGCCACTATATCTCTATATATATGAGGTTATTCGCCGTGATGATGCGATGCAGGCGGAAGATGACGTAGCGATGGTGGGTAGATACACCGACTATTTCCTGAAGTTGTGGAGTAAGGAGGAGCATCATTACGATATATATAATTATGCCTACGCCATAGCTCTTCAGCGTGCATCGAAGCATAGGTGTGGTAGCACAAACGCGCTGATACATCGCCTGCATAAGCGTCGCTATGCGCGAAAGTATGGCAGTGTTGTTACTATGCTCTGTGATGGTGTTGCAATAGCGGAGCAATCTATAGAGATTGGTGGTAGTGTTGCGTTGGATGATACTCCATACGAGCGATTATCAATGCCACTACGTGAGGTTAGCGCGGAGAAATATAGTAGTGTTGTAGGTAAGGTTGAGGCTATGGCGTTGCCATCCTGCGCTGAGCGACATATCGATATGATGATGCGCAACGAGTGCATGATGTGGCAGGGTAGTTACAATACCATAATCGAGCAAAATAACTTGGGTAAGGAGACTTCTATTATTTATCGCCAGAGCATGACTGCAGATGATATAGTGATTGTAGATGCCAATGGAGAGACGTTAGCTCTGCCGTCGAAGGTATATGTAACGCCTGGAGGTGTAGTCTATGCGCTTGCCATTGATGAAGATAATAACCTCTCAAGCGTTGTTATTTGCGATGTCGAGGATGGTGTTATACGCGCGGTGGGTATATGTAGCATCGAGCCATCAACCTTTATAGATGCAAAATGCGTGGGCGAAGGTCTCTATTTTCATTTAGCCGATAAATACCTATTCGTTGATAGCAGTGTGTTATGAACATCGTTAGTGAATTTATACATTGGATAGAGTCTGTCCGTCGCTATTCACCCCTTACGGTGCGTAACTACACACGTGATATTGAGGATTTTCTATCGTGGTGCGATGTCTCTGCCGATGAGTTTTCTGCTGAGCACCTCAGTCGCTTGAAGGTGAACGACTGGGTTGTCTATCTCTTTGAGGAGCGCGAGTTGAAGAGGTCGAGTGTAAATAGGGCGGTGGCGTCGTTGCGTACCTTGGCGAGCTGGATGGTAGAGAGGGGGTATGCCCAAAAGAGTGAGCTCTCGCAGATGTCGCAGTTTAAAACGCCTAAACGCCTGCCATCGTTTGTTCCTGAGACACGCATGGACGATGTTGTTGATAGGGTGCTGGAGGATGCCTACTCCGAGGAGTTTATACCTATGCGTAACGCCTTTATCGTGCTACTGATATACACCTCAGGATTGCGTCTGTCGGAGGTTGTTACCGCCAATGTTGAGGATATATCAAGCGATTGTCGCTCGATACGTGTTTTGGGTAAGGGTAATAAGATGCGTGTGCAACCTTTGGTTGAGGGTCTAAAGCCTATAATCGAGAGGTATCTCAGTTATATGCCTAAGTCCGCGCAGAGTCTCCACCCGCTGTTTGTCTCGGAGAAGGGACGCCGTATATGTCAGCGTACTGTGGAGCGTGTGGTGGATAGAATATTGCAGGAGGCAGATGTGCAGGGCAAGACATCGCCCCACGTATTGCGTCATACCTTTGCTACGCACTTGTTAAATCGAGGCTCCGACCTCAGGGAGATTCAGGAGCTCCTGGGGCATACATCGCTACGTGCAACGCAGGTCTACACACATACAGATATTGAGAAACTTAAGGAGGTTTATGCCCTTGCTCATCCGCGTGAGGGTGGAGATAGATAAAAATTATTTTGTCAAAAATTTTCGCAAAATATTTGCATAGGTCAAAAATATATATTAATTTTATCTCAGAAATAGATCACAACTGATGAAAAGTTGTGGGTCAAATGAGAGAGTGGACAGTTCGATGCCGCGCGAGCATTGGACATTATTATAAACTTAATACTTTATGACCTATGAACGTACAGATTCAGTCACTAAAATTCGATGCAGGCCAGCAGTTGCTTGAGTTCATTCAGAAGAAGATGGATAGATTGGATCGCTTTGTCGATGATAGAGCTGGTGACGTTGAGGTGGTATTGCGCCTCGATCCAGACTCAGAAAAGGGCAACAAAGTAGTAGTAATTTCGCTCCACGTGCCAGGTGGAGATATCCGCGTAGAGGAGCGAGCATTTACCTTTGAGGAAGCGATAGACAATTCAATGGATATAATTAAGCGTCAACTCGAAAAAATTAAGGCTAAGTTCGAGAAGTAAACGACGAGGTGCTTATATAAAGATAGGGCTGTTGAACAACTTGTTCAACAGCCCTTAGTCTTTAATAATAGGGAGTTATATGGAAATACCCATCTCTACCTATAAATCCCCATAACTACCCATGTTAACAAGGCTCTGTTTAAACAGATAATTCTGAAATTTATAGAGTTTTTCGTATCTTTTCCTATCTTTGACATCATTAGATGCTCCTACAACAGGTGTCTTACCGCAAAAACTACTCTCACAAGTGAGGAAATCTAAATACTATTCACTATCTTTGTACTAAGAAAACATAAACACAAAAACAATATGAAAAGAGGTAAAATTATCATTGGCTTGTTTGTTGTCCTATTAATGACAATCTTAGGCGGCTGTACGGAGAATAGTCAACTCTATAAGGCGAGTGTCGATTACTCTATCGCTGATGGCATAATTATTCTCGATGAGCCAGCACGAAGTCCAGAGCAGCAATCTATGATTGAGTTCCGTTGCGCGCCAATGGAGAGAGTGCGTGTAGGTTTTGTTGGTCTCGGCATGCGCGGTCCAGGTGCTGTGGAGCGATTTACATATATCGATGGTGTGGAGATTAACGGCTTGTGTGATAAGTATGAGGAGCGTGCTGAGCGTTGTCAGGTATATCTCGAAAGAGCAGGCATGCCTAAGGCGAAGGTATACTCTGGTGATGAGGGTTACAAGGCATTGTGCGAGAGCGAGGATATCGACTTAGTATATATCGCAACACCTTGGCAGCTACATGTTGAGGTCGCTGTATATGCCATGAATCATGGTAAGCATGTTGCCATAGAGGTGCCATCAGCAAATACCGTTGAGGAGTGCTGGCAATTGGTAGACGCTGCGGAGCGTAACAAGGTGCACTGCACAATATTGGAGAATTGTTGCTATGACCACTTCGAACTTACCACACTCAATATGGCGCAGCAGGGTTTGTTTGGCGAGATTATCCATGCTGAGGGTGCCTATATCCACAACCTTGAGCCATACTGGCAGCACTATGCCGATAACTGGAGATTGGAGTATAACCAGGCGCATAATGGCGATATATATGCCACACACGGTATCGGTCCTAACTGTCAGGCTCTGAATATTCATCGTGGCGATAAGCTCGATTACCTCGTTGCGATGTCCACAAAATCTATTAATGGCGCAAAGCTCACAAAGGAGCTTATGGGCATGGATGAGTGTAAGCAGGGCGATCAGATAAATACTCTTATCCGCACACACAACGGATGCACCATTGATATGCAGCATAATGTTATGACACCACGTCCATATAGCCGTATGTATCAGCTTGTTGGTACTGAGGGCTTTGCTAATAAGTATCCTGTGTCGGGTTATACGTTTAAGTTCGACCAGATTAAGAGCGTGGCATCTGACGAGAATGGTATGCCTGATATCGAGGCTCTGGATCACCATACGTTTGCACCAGTAGAGGTGGTTAAGCAGATGACAGAGTTATATAAGCACCCTGTACAGCTTCAGCTTGTTGATGGTGTGCCTTTGCAGGAGTATTCGCTCAGCATTGGCGGTCATGGTGGCATGGACTATATTATGGACTACCGCTTGGTATACTGCTTGCGTAATGGCTTGCCTCTCGACATGGATGTGTACGACGCTGCGGAGTGGAGTAGCATGGGCGAGTTGACGCGTATATCTATTGAGAATGGCAGCAAGCCTGTTAAGGTGCCAGATTTCACACGTGGCGATTGGGATAAGGTTGATGGTTTAACATTCTATTTTGCTGAGTAATCGTTATGGCAATGACTAAGGAACAGCTATTTGATATAGCCGATAAGTTTGCATTCGACGCGCCTGTTGTTGATATCTCAACATTGGGACTGGGCTTTATCAACGATACGTTTATTGTTACTACTGGGGGCTCTCGCTATATCCTTCAGCGCAAGAATCATAATATCTTCCCCGATGTTCCTGCAATGATGGATAACATCTCGCGTGTCACTGCACACCTCAAAGCTAAGGTTAAGGCTGAGGGTGGTGACCCTGAGCGCGAGGTACTCACAGTTGTGCCTACACGCACAGGTGAGCTATATTATCAGTTTGAGGATAGCTTCTGGGCAGCATCGCTATTTATTGAGGGCTCGGTAACGCACGACACCGCGAATACTCCACGCCTTGCATATATGGGTGGTAAGGGAATAGGTAAGTTCCAGGCTATGCTTGCTGACTTTACAGAACCATTGCATGAGGTTATCAAGGGCTTTCACAATATACGTTGGCGTTTTGAGCAGTGGGATAAGGCTCTTGCGGAGGATCGGGCAGGTAGAAAGGCTGCTCTCGCAACGGAGATAGGGTGGATAGAGTCGCGCCGTGAGAAGATGCTCGCCTTCTGGGAGATGGTGGAGCGTGGTGAGCTTCCATTGCGTGTTACGCATAACGACACGAAGCTGAGCAATATCCTCTTTGATAAGGATGATGAGGTGTTGTGTGTTATTGATCTTGATACGGTGATGAGTAGTACATCGCTCAATGATTTTGGCGATGCTATTCGTTCCTACACAAACACAGGTGCTGAGGATGATACAGAGCTTGAGCGTGTGTCGATGAATATCGATACATTCCGCAACTATGCCGCAGGATATCTCTCTGAGCGTAGCTCCACGATGACAGGTAGCGAGAAGGAGTGGTTGGCATTCTCGGCATTGTATATCACATACGAGCAGGTGTTGCGCTTCTTGATGGATTATATAGATGGCGATAGCTACTATAAGATTGCATATCCTACACATAACCATGTGCGTGCCACAGCGCAGTATAAGCTGTTGCTAAGCATGGAGGAGCAGTACCATGTAATGCAACAAACTATTCGAGAACTATTGTAATTACCGTTGTAGATTGATATATGACAAGATACGTTTATATACTATTACTTGCCCTTATAGCGATATCTTCTGCATGTAGTACAGAGGATAATAGTAGTAATCCTCCTCTGTGCCGACAGCCTGATATTAGAGCAGAGTTTGCTGAGGATACAAGAACATATATAGATGATGCCAACTCCTTGCGATGGCATGAGGGAGATCTGATAACGCTGTTTTATGGTGATACCCAAAACTTGAAATATAGGTTTAATGGTAATACAGGCGATAATAGTGGTACATTCTCCTATGTAGATGAGGGGGCGCAGAATGTTGGGAATGTTATTAATCATCTCTATGCGGTATATCCCTATAATGAGGATATTGCTATGGATAGCACCGATGATAGGATAATTGTTAGAATTCCTAAAGTTCAGCACTATGCCCAAAACTCATTTGGTAGGGATGCAAATGTCATGGCTGCCAAGGCTGATAAAAGCTCAGAGCCTCTCATGTCGTTTAGAAACTGTTGTGGCTACCTTAAGTTGCAGATATATGGCTCCTCAACAATAAGCCATATAGAGCTACGTGGAAATAATAGTGAAATCTTGGCAGGCGCGGCGTATCTATCATTTGCAGAGGATGGAGTGCCAGAGATGGTAGTATATGATGGCGATACTACTATATCGCTTAATTGCGGTGAGGGTGTAACGCTGAGTGATAACGCAGCGAGCCCAACGGAATTTTGGTTTGCTCTGCCACCTACAACGTTTAGCGATGGTATTGAAGCTACTATTTATGATGTTGATGGTAATGCGTATCGACAGAGCACGACAAATAAGGTTGAGATTGTACGTAACACTATCCAGCCTATGAGTAGCTTCGAGGTCGTGATGAACGAGCCAACGGGCTTCGCAAGAATGGCGGGCGTATGGCATCTTACAGAGTGGTGTAACATAACACCTTCCTTTGATGTCTATATGGATATCAACTCAAATGGCGATATAGAGCTATACCAACGTATAGATAGCTTCCAGTGGGAGATATTCCATAGCACGGCGGAGATAGATGGCGATGTTATCAGTGGCGTATATAGCGATGGGGTAGCGTGGGGTGCATCCTATCATGTCTCAATTGCTGCTGATACCATGACATGGGTAGATACAACCGACCCATCCGATATATCAGTATATACCCGCTCAGTTCTTCCACAAGATATTGATACCTCCTCTACCCGCGCCGTAAACTCAGGCATAGGTTTCTTGTAGAGCCAGGCTCAATAGTCAAAAACAATGGGCATGTCCGAAACGATTGGACATGCCCATTGTTTGTTGTGTTAATTTTGTACTACAAAGTTACTTGGTCTTGTTGTGAGGGATTACTAAATTAAGGAATACGCCCACCAATGCCGCGAGACCAATTCCACCGATGGTGATGCTTCCGCAGGTCATCTCCGCGCCACCAATACCGAAGGTCAAAATGAGCGATGCAATAACCAAATTGCGAGTATCGCCAAGGTCTACATTATTCTTCACCAAACTATTGATACCCACCGATGCGATAGTTCCGAAAAGAAGCAACATAATACCACCCAACACAGCCTCTGGAATAGTCTTGAGAAGTGCACTCACCTTACCCAACACCGAGAACAAAATACCAAATATCGCTGCAATGCGGATAACCGAAGGGTCGCCAATCTTCGTAAGCGACACAGCACCTGTAACCTCAGAGTAGGTCGTTACAGGAGGACCACCGATGAATGATGCCGCCATACAAGCCAATCCGTCACCGAGCATTGTGCGGTGCAAGCCTGGGTCTGTAACATAATCTTTGCCCGTAACCTCTTTGATGGCATAGATGTCGCCGATATGCTCAATTACAGGAGCAATGGCAACTGGAGCCATGAAGATAATAGCCTCCCAGCACATTTCAGGGCGCACAAAGGCAGGTAGAGCAAACCATGGCGCATCGATAACCGGCTGGAAATCGACCATGCCAAAGCATATAGAAACGATATATCCGACTACAATACCTGCAAAGATAGGAATCAGGCGGAGCAAGCCCTTGCCAAAGAGCGAGATTACAACAGTGGTCAGCAGTGCTGTTAGTGCCAGTGCCCAATTGCTCTTAGCCATGTCTACACCTGTGCCAGCCAATGACAAACCGATAAGCATAATCACAGGACCTACCACAACTGGAGGAAAGAGTCGTGTGATAAAACCTACGCCACGCAAGCGTATCAAGAGGCTCATTATACCATAGACAGCACCCACGGCAACGAGTCCCGAGAGGGTGCCAGGTAGGCCATATAGCTCAGTAGCCTTTATGATTGGGGCGATAAA
>JAGBUS010000124.1 GCA_017630735.1 Alistipes sp.
TCTCGGGATACTCGTCACACGACCTCCTTGGGTCACGCGATTAAGCCAATTTTCCCTGAAAATTAGGCAGCGAGTGCGTAATTGTTATTGCCATTTATAGCTTGAGCGTTCAGTTTTACGAGACCCCACACAAGGCTCGACGTGCTTACAATCGAATTCTACCTGCTGTCAAAACCGGTCACCCCCTGGAAGATGCTGTTTTGATAACACAACGATGATTGCTATCTATGTTTGTTGCACCCTGGCAATTGGATGCGACGGCAAAAATAGTGAAAATTTTGTTCGATACAAAATAATTTTGTAGATTTGCATCTATTAATCGAAAATGTAAAACTCTGCACAATGCAAACTAAGCGTGTTATCGACCTCAAAAACGTCTCTGTATATCTCGGTGACGGAAGTAATAAGAGATCTGGCGAGAACGACCTTATACTCTCAAATGTAAACCTTGCAGTGGAGGAGGGTGAGTTGGTCTATCTCATAGGTCGTGTGGGATCGGGTAAGTCGACACTCCTGAAGATGATGTACGCCGAGGTGGATATGGCGGATGGCGAGGCTGAGGTTGTGGGCTTCGACCTACGTACTCTCAAGCGTAGCGAGGTGCCTTATTTGCGTCGCTCGATGGGTATTGTGTTTCAGGATTTTCAGCTACTAACCGATAGAGATGTGTTTCATAACCTCTATGATGTTATGCGAGCTACGGGATGGAGCAAGGAGGAGGATATGCGAAAGCGTATAGACGAGGTGCTTAGTCTTGTAAACCTCTCTCATAAGAGTTATAAGATGCCATTTGAGTTATCGGGAGGAGAGCAACAACGTCTCGCTATAGCGCGTGCCCTTATAAATAATCCACGACTTATTCTTGCCGATGAGCCTACGGGAAACCTCGATGTTCGTACTGCGGATGAGATTATGGAGATTTTTAAGCAGATTACGCAGCGAGGATGTGCAGTGGTGATGTCTACACACAATATCTCACTTATCGAGCAGTTCCCATCGCGCACGATACTCTTCTCGCAGGGACGAATTCAGGAGGTTGACGTAAGGTCGGTTGTTGGCGAGGAGTAGTAGGCGTATACGTATATATAATATATGTATAAGGGAGGCTGTTTAGACCTCCCTTATTGTTTAGTATAACTTGATGTATTCGTAGCTGTTTCCCACGAGCGAGAGATAGCGTTCAAACTCCTCGCGCTCTATGACCACTGTGAAGCGGTTGTCGTTAGGGTGAAAGCTGAGCGATGGTTGCTCGCGTAGTGTCTCATCGAGGAAGAGGTGTACGTGGTTCTCTGTGTCATTGATAAGCCCGAAAGGAGATACCGAGCCAGGGCATAGTCCCAGCCACTTATCCATGCGCTCAGGTGAGGCAAACGATAGCTTGCCCTGATGGAGGATATGCTCCAAGTCGTGAATTGCCATAGACTGCTCCGAGTCAAAAACTACTAAGTAGTGGCGGTTGCCTTTATGGTTGCGGAAGAATAGATTTTTGCAGTGCTTAGATCCATCCTTATGCCAATACTGGCGCGCTATTTCAATCGTAGGAGCCTCAGGGTGCTCATACCAGCTATACTTTATATCGTGGCTATCGAGCCACTCAAATACTTTATTACGTCGTTCCATATCACAAAGATAATGAAAATATGGAAAAGTTGTTGCAAAGCCGAAATAAATTTCCTAACTTTGTGAGAATAATAGATATAAGCATAATTAAAATAAAATAATATGGATGTAAAAGTTATCAACGAGAGATTTAAGGCGCGCTTTGGTGTCGAGGGTGAGTTGTTTACCTCGCCAGGTCGTATCAACCTTATTGGTGAGCATACCGACTACAATGGCGGTTTTGTATTCCCAGGTGCTATAGATAAGGGTATGGTTGCGGAGATTAGATTGAATGGTACAGATAAGGTACGTGCCTACTCTGTAGATCTCGATGATTATGCCGAGTTCGGACTCCGTGAGGAGGATGCTCCTCAGGCAAGCTGGGCACGCTATATCTTTGGTGTGTGTCGCGAGATTCAGAAGCGTGGTGGAAAAATCGCGGGCTTCGATACAGCCTTTGCTGGTGATGTGCCATTGGGTGCTGGTATGAGCTCTTCGGCAGCTTTGGAGTCTACGTTTGCTAATGCCCTCAATGAGTTGTTCGAGTTGGGTATCGACCGTTTTGAGTTGGCACGCATAGGTCAGTCTACGGAGCATAACTATTGCGGTGTGAAGTGTGGTATCATGGATCAGTTTGCATCGGTATTTGGCAAGGCAGGACACTTGATGCGTCTCGATTGTCGCTCTATGGAGTTTGAGTACTTCCCATTCGACCCTGAGAAGTATGGCTATAAGGTGGTGTTGCTCGACTCTGTGGTTAAGCATGAGTTGGTAGGCTCGCCATATAACGATCGTCGCGCGTCGTGCGAGAGGGTAGCTGCGGTGCTTGGTCAGGAGTTCTTGCGTGGTGCTACTATGGAGCAGTTGGATGCTATTAAGGATAAGATCTCGGAGGAGGATTATAAGAGAGCTCGCTATGTTATTGGCGAGGAGCAGCGCGTGATGGATGTATGTGAGGCATTGGGTCGTGGCGATTATGAGACTGTAGGTAAGCGTATGTACGAGACTCATTGGGGTATGTCGAAGGATTACGAGGTCTCTTGTGAGGAGCTCGATTTCCTTGCAACTGTTGCTGAGGAGTGTGGCGTTGCAGGCTCTCGTATTATGGGTGGTGGCTTTGGTGGTTGTACTATCAACCTCGTTAAGGCGGAGCTTTACGATAGCTTTATAGCTACTGCTAAGAGCCGTTTTAATGATAAATATGGTCATGAACCTAAGGTTTATGCCGTGGTGATTTCAGATGGTGCAAGAAGATTGTAGTATTTTTAGGACTTTTTGCCATTTTCTTTTGTGAAATGAAATAAAATGTTTATCTTTGTGTGACTATAAACGTGCTCAGGGTGCGATTGGAGAATTGTTATGGGCGCGTGTGCATGCAGAGAGAGGCGAAATAGAAAAGAAATATTTTTACCAATACATACTTAATTAACACTTTAAACTTATGAAACACAATTTTAACGCAGGTCCTTGCGTACTTCCAAAGCAGGCTGTTGAGGCTGCTATCGAGGCTATCCGCGATTTCGACGGTACAGGTATCGGTATCCTTGAGATTTCACACCGTACTCCAGGTTGGGAGCGTGTAATGGCAGAGGTTGAGCAGCTTTGGCGTGACCTTTTGAACATTCCAGACAACTACGCAGTATTCTTCGTAGGTGGTGGTGCTTCAACTCAGTTCTTCCAGGTTCCTGCTAACCTTCTTAAGACTAAGGCTGCTTACTTGCAGA
>JAGBUS010000013.1 GCA_017630735.1 Alistipes sp.
AGAGTGCCCTCTGCATCTGCACAATCTCTGACTCACTTGTGCATGGCACAGCATGCTCAGCCGAGGAGCGCCAGACATCATTTACTAATATGATGAAGATTGCCTTTGACATCATTTAATTTGTTGTGATAAGCCGCCTTTCTGCGGCACATCGCTAAAAGCCAACCACCACGGGCTGTACTAAGTGTACTATCCCGTGGTGGTCACTTTTTCGATGCACCACATCTCACGGCTTCTAACAACAAATTATTTCTCGTGATAAGGGATCTTACTTTTGCGATAGACCAAGCCTAACCCCTTCTCCCAACAAATGATTTGCTGTGATAGCGACGCATCAGCGACGCTTGAATCAAAAGTCTGAATGAGCAGTACTTCGAGTACAGCCCATTCGGACTTTTTTTCATGTCAACACCACATCTACCCTGCAAAAATTAGAGAAATTAGGGCGTTTAGTGAGAAAACTTTTATATCCTTAACCTCCTTAATCTCTCTAAATTCATTAATACCGTATGTATGTCGTAAAATTTTATTAACTTTGCGTTGTAAATTCCTATATTAAGAGAGGAGATAACATATTAACATTAAATAATTAATTAAGATGAAAAAAATTTTCCTTTTCCTTGCAGTCTCGCTATTTGCTTTGGCGGCATGTGAGAATTCTAATGTTGGTAATGATGATCCACAGACCCAGGCATCGCTTATCGTATCTACAGCTCCTGTTGATATGGCATACTATGGTGGCTCGGCCTCTATCATCTACAAATTTGAGAATGCTCAGGGTGGTGAGGTACCTACAGTTGAGGCTGATCAGACATGGGTTAACAACTTTGTTGTTGCCGAGAACATTACTTTCGACGTAGACTTCAACAATACTGCTGAGGTTCGTAAGGCAAACATCACCGTTAGCTACGGCGTTCAGCGCTTCACTATCGAGCTAAACCAGGCTGCTGGTATGGTTGCAGATGTAGAGTTTGTGGCTACAGCACTCAATGGCGAGTACTATGGCACTGCTTACTCATCTGACCCTAACTACTTTGCTATCCTCTCAAAAAATGGTACTACAGGTTGGAGCGACCTTTATGTTGATACATACTACCGCTTCGATATCTACTCAAAGACTCCAACCGATGCAAATGCACCAGTGCTTCCTGCGGGTGTTTACACTTTGGACAAGTATAGCCTTGGCGAGGGTGACACCTTTGGTAAGACATACAGCGTGCGTTTGGAGACATTCTCTGATGGTAGATTCCAGGAAACTCAGATTGAAGAGGGTGTTGTCATAATTTCAGAGAATAAGTTCGAGGCTCTATTGAAGCTTGTTGATGGTAAGGTACACCGCGTAGTATATGAGGGCTCTTTGGCACTTGGCTACATCGAAGTTCCAGCACCTGACTACTACTCAACACTAACTGAGGACTACACATTCAACCACTCAGAGGGTATTTTGCGTATCAACTACTATGGTGATTACTATGGTGTTGGCGCTGCTAACTGGGTTGTAAGTATGGTACTTCCTGGTGCAAAGGTTAATGGTGACTACTTCTCTATCGACCTTGTTGCAAACACCAATGAGTACAATGTATCTAGCATCTTCGGTACTTACACTTGCGCAGCTGATGAGTCACAGGTCGCTAAGAACACCTTTATCGCTGGTGACTACCAGGATCGTAAGTTCCTATACTCATGGTATTTCGTATGTGTTGATGACACCTTTGGTACAGACGACATCGCACCTCTTACTGACGGTACTATCACTATCAGCGAGGTTGATGGTAAGTATGTTGTTACTTATGACTGTATGGACGATAACGGCCACAAGATTCAGGGTACTTACACCTGCTCAACGCTTGAGATGTACAATAGCACACAGCAGTAATAGTGCATCACGAAGGCTTGCACAACAGGACTAATGCATAAAGTTCACCCCTATCAGAGTCGCATCTGATAGGGGTGAACTGTTTTAGGAAGGTTGACTACTGCAAAGGCAACTTATCGCAGTGGTAGCGCAATGGCGTGCCATCAAATAGTACCACATCAACATCTACGCTTATACCCGACTCATCCTTTGACATAAAGATAGTTCCCGACTGCAGGCGTCGAAAGGAGGCATAATAGCATTGTGGGTCCTCATATACAACCACATAATCGTCGATGCAGAATATTCGCTCAACATCCTGCTGCTGGTCGAGCAACTCTGTACGCAGACCGATTATGGCATTTGTCGTAAGATTTGAGCTATCGGTCAATGGCGACAACATCACCATCACCCAATCACCGCCATATGACGGACGCACAAACTCAATAGGTATCTCCTCCTCCCCAAACTCCAAATAACCATACATAGGAGCCTTTGGCTCGAGGGTATTTGCGTTCTCCTTCTCGCATCCCGCAGCAAACATAATTGCCACGATGATAATTATATGTCGCAGAATTCTCATATTCAATACATTAAAATCTTTACTCACTTTTTACGTCCCAAACTATTATCTCACAGTTACCTCTCCGCTATAACTAAACTCCAAGCCAGCATAGTTGGTAAAATGTAGTTCGAGGCTCTGTGTATCAGCATTATATATCGCAGTAAGCGTACCACTATCGCCATTAGCCTTGCTATATGTTCGACGGTTGTACGATACCGTGAAGTCGGCACTCTGCGAGAAGCCATAAGAGTTTCCATTAAAGAAACTTTGTGGCGCTGTAAGCTCCACAGGCTTACCTCCTGTGTTATTAAAACTCAACTTGTAGAGCGCATCCTTAACGGTGAGAGTTGCCGAAATCATAGCATACTCATTGCCATCATATATAAAGTAATTGCTCCTCTCCTCGGGCTCGAAGTATGCCGAAGTACACACACCATTAAACTCAACATTATAGTCCACACCGCCGACACTAATATTTACAACTGCTTGGTAGTCGCCAGCGCCGCGACGTGTAATGGTAAAATCTCCCGTGGCACTGGCCATATCCTCTGCCGTTAGGTCGAAGCTACGGCTTGAGTCGAGGTTGTCAACCAAGCCGAACATCTCAAGCGTAGCAGCCGAGATATTATGCTTTACGCCATTTGCCAGAGTGCTATCAAACACAAAGTATAGATACCACGTAGTTAACTCCAACTCAGCAAAATAGGTAATTCCCGCAGGAGTGAAGTACAGGTATGTAAGTCCATCCTCCTCCATATAGAATACCGAGCGTAGCGGCTTCTCCTCCGAGCCTCGTGATATGATATTCTCATTAACTGCAACCTGCTTCTCGGCCGAGAGGTAGAACTTCAACTCTGTGCCACAGGCGAGTGTTATCTCACCCTTTACCACAGCCACGTTGTTCTCATATTCGAAGGTCATACTTCCCTGGCTAATCTCATCGGTAGCATCGGGCGATAGCGACTCGATAATCGCACCTCGAAGCGTTGACATTATGGTATAGGCGTTATCTTCGGCCACAAGGTCCACCTCTCTACCCAAAAGCACTGGGCTTACTGCGGCATAGATATACTCCTCACACTCAAACATCTCCATAGCCGATGTGACACCCTTCGTTGGCGTACCCACAATGTAGATATCATCGCCCAGCATCTCCAGAGCTACACTATGTAGCATTGCAACCTCATCGTCTATCGAGTATTGATTCTCGGCAAGTTGCACCTCGGGCTTTTCATCCTCAATACCCAAGATATTCTCGCGAGCAATAACAACATCTGTTGTAACCTTAAAACGAGGCTCGGAGCAATCCTCCAAGTTGCAGATAAAGCGATGTGAGCCATCCTCACCACGCTCAACAATCACCTCGCCACCATCAATACGTGCATAGCTATCACCCCAGGCACCATCTACATACTCCACATACCAACAGCCCGACCAATAGGGTGCAGTAAAGCGATTAGGGAGTCCCGACACCGCACGATAAGGCACTATATCATCCTTATCAAAGGATGTATCGAGGTTTCTAACAAGCATTGGATATCTGCCAGCGGGGATGCCATCATATATATCAGCATCGCCAGGCACCAGCAAATCAAGGCGAAGAACATCTCCTGTACCTACGGGTTTACCCCACTCAAACTCTACATTCTCATCGGCCAAGAATACGAGGAAGTCACGATAACTATCATCGCCCAAGTAGAAGCAATCACCCCTATCGGCAATGTGTGCCTTAACAAAACTATTAAGTTCTATATCGCTTTGTAGCAACGTATTAGGCACCTCCTCCTTTACATACGACTTAATCTCGGCAGTACCTCTCCACACAAAATTGCGCTTGCGGCACTGCTTTCCTACAAGCGTTCCCTCTATCGCAACCGTGCCATCATCATTAAGCGCTATCTTCAACCTTCCATCATCCAGAAGGTCGACATCCATATCCGTAGTGCCATCGGCAATTGCGGCATAGAATGTTCCATCAGGAATCTCCACACGTCCATTGGGCAGGTCCAATATATCGAGATAGCCATATACAAACGTATTGGCATTGAAATCTCCCGAATGATTTTGCGAGGAATACTCACCTACAAGATGTTGCAACGAGGCCCCCTGATTATCGTCATACGGAGCATTTAGCGCCAACTGCATAATATGTCCTGGACCAATGGGATTACCAAGTTCGTCTATCTCCATATCGGTGTATAACTTTACAGTCCAACTATCCGACAGCTCATCGCCCGCATAATCACCCGTGTAGATAAACTGCGCATTGGTAAACTCTATGGTATTTGACTCCTTCTCCTGATACCCCAAATCTACAACCTGCGGATGCTCCTCTACACACGCCACCATCATAAAAATACTTAGCAGCATTGCCGCCCCACAAAAACTTCTTCGCATAATCACTTCTTTAATCTATGTAGCACACCTTATCGTTGACGATTTATTGACTCTTCGGCCGTGATGGTCTTGATGAGTACCACGCCGTTAACACCTCTGAAACCATACATATTCGAGCTCTTGATAACCTCCACAGATCCAACGTCGTAGATGTTAATGAAGTCAATATTAGAAACCTCCACACCATCGCATAGTATAAGCACTGCAGAGGAGCTATTTATAGAGTTCTGAGTACGTAGACATAGCTCGCCATTCACATACCTAAGACTTGGGCAGCAGATGAGCAATGCCCTCAGAAGGCTCGATGTGCCTAGCGAACGCAACTTATCTCCCGATATGCCTGATGAAAAGTCGGTACTCTCGCGACGCTTAACATATCCAAATCCGTAGTTCATCAACTCCTCGGACTCCTCGGCGGTATATGTATCACCCTCCTCTGCCCAGACAATATCAATACTCTGGCGACCTGTAACAGGTATCTCCAACGTGTCGCGTCGATAGATTATATATAGCGTGTCGTCGGGCTTAATGTCGGTAAGTCCAAAACGTCCTTTGCCATCCGATCGGGTGATTTTATCGCTATCCTTAACCTTTACCATTGCCTTTATTCCCGAACCATCAAAGTGGCGAATGCGTCCATTAAATGGCGTTTGTGCCTCTACAGCGGCTATAGCAAATATTGCAATTAGGGTTATAATATACTTTTTCATGGCGATGTGTTATTGTGTTTAATTTTCGTAAAATTATATATTTTTATCGAATTTTGAAATAGTTTGAAAAAAAATACTAGTTCTTAAAAAACTTTATTATATTTGTGGTACGAAACTATAATTCACTAATAATAAAATCTATAGATTATGAAAGAGGCTATTGCAATTCTTACTGGTGGCGGTCCTGCTCCTGGTATGAACACTGTTGTTGGTTCTGTTGCCAAGACATTCCTTGCTAAGGGTTATCGTGTTATTGGTCTTCACTATGGTTATTCGGGTCTTTTTAACCCAAATCCACGCTATGAGGATCTTGATATGTTCCGAGTAGACTACATCTTCAATCAGGGTGGTTCTTACCTCACTATGAGCCGTTTCAAGCCATCTGAGGAGGATTTCGAGAAGAACTTTAATCTTGATTTCTTTAAGCAGAACAACATTAAGTTGTTGGTAACTGTAGGTGGTGATGACACAGCTTCTACAGCTAATCGCATCGCTAAGTTCTTGGAGGCTAAGCAGTATCCTATTGCTAATATTCACGTTCCTAAGACTATCGATAACGACCTTCCTCTTCCTGCAGGTATGCCTACATTCGGCTACCAGTCAGCAAAGAATGCAGGTTCTGTAATTGGTCGTGCAGTATATAACGATGCTCGTACATCGGCTAACTGGTTTGTTGTTGCTGCTATGGGTCGTTCTGCTGGTCACCTCGCTTTCGGTATTGCATCTGCATGCCACTATCCTATGATTATCATCCCTGAGATGTTTAACAAGACAAAGATTACTATCGATAAGATTATTAGCCTTATCGTATCTGCTATTGTTAAGCGTAAGATTATGAATATGGATTACGGTGTGGCAATGGTCTCTGAGGGTGTATTCCACGCTCTTGACGAGGAGGAGATCCTAAAGTCAGGTATCCAGTTCTCGTATGATGATCACGGTCACCCAGAGCTTGGTAAGGTATCTAAGGCTGAGATGTTCAACACACTTCTTGAGAAGCGTTGCAAGGCTCTTGGTGTTAAGGTTAAGTCTCGTCCAGTAGAGATCGGTTATGAGGTACGTTGCCAGACTCCATGTGCTTTCGACCTTGTATACTGCTCACAGCTCGGTATGGGTGTTTATAAGCTATTCTCTGAGGGTAAGACTGGTTGTATGGTATACATTAGCCAGGAGGGTTATGTGTCACCTCTATACCTCAAGGATTTGCAGGATCCAGAGACTGGCAAAATCCCACCACGTCTTGTAGATATCAATGCTGATAAGATTCACCAGGTTATTGATAATCTTATGCACTATATCACTCCAGAGGATTATGAGGCAGCTAAGGCATACCTTCCAAATCCTGAGGAGTATGACTTCCGCAAGATTCTTAACTGGTAATAGGTATATTATTTCACACAAGATGGGCGTGTCCAACTTATTCGGACACGCCCACTTGTTTGATGTAGTATCTAATTAGTAAATGTCAAACCCTCACCATCTGAATCTATAGTAATAGGTCGAGTGCGATCAACGCTTCCTGCAAGTATACGCTTCGATAGTGTATTAACAACCTCGCGCTGGATGGTACGCTTAATAGGGCGCGCACCATAGATAGGGTCGAAGCCTGCTTTTGCAATAAAACGACGAGCCTCAGAGGTATATATTAGTTCGATACCATTACTTCTAAGCATTGAGGCGATATGACGAAGTTGTATATCTACAATCTTCTCAATGGCTTTATAGCCCAGCGGCTCGAACATTACAATCTCGTCTATACGATTCAGAAACTCTGGCTTTAGTTGTTGCTTTAGTAGCTCCACGACCTCCTCCTTTACGCTATCAATCTGCTCCGAAGATGGCTCGCCATTGGCTGCAGATAGACGCTCAGATATGACATGTGAGCCCATATTTGAGGTCATGATAACTATTGTGTTTCGGAAGTCCACGGTACGTCCCTTATTATCAGTAAGTCTGCCATCGTCAAGCACTTGAAGAAGAATATTAAAGACATCGGGGTGTGCCTTCTCGATCTCGTCGAGCAGAACAACGCTATATGGCTTACGACGTACAGCTTCGGTGAGTTGTCCGCCCTCATCATATCCAACATATCCTGGAGGTGCTCCCACAAGGCGCGATACCGAGTGCCGCTCTTGGTACTCCGACATGTCGATACGTGTAAGCATCTGATCATCATTAAATAGGAATTCAGCAAGTGCCTTTGCAAGCTCTGTTTTTCCTACGCCCGTTGTGCCAAGGAAGATAAACGACCCTATAGGACGTCCACAATCCGAAAGGCCTGCACGTGAGCGACGAACAGCATCGGAGATGACCTCAATAGCCTCGTTCTGACCAACAACCCTGCGGTGTAGCTCAGCCTCCATATTTAGTAGTTTCTCGCGTTCTGATTCGAGCATACGTTTTACTGGTATGCCTGTCCAACGAGATACTACCTCGGCGATGTCATCTGCTGATACCTCCTCCTTTATCATTGCATTTTCGGCGGTCAGGCGTAGCTCCTCCTCAAGAGTAGCTACTCGCTTCTCTAACTCAACGATAGTGCCATATCGTAGCTCCGCAACACGTCCATAATCTCCTGCACGCTCGGCTTGTTGAGCCTCAATCTTAGCACGCTCAATACCCTCTTTTGCATGTTGAAGCTCCTTAAGGCGTTCGCGCTCAGATTCCCATTTAGCTCTCAATGTCGCACACTCCGCCTTCTGCTCATCAATCTCTGCATCAAGACGTGAAAGACGCTCCTTGTCATTTTCGCGACGTATAGCCTCGCGCTCTATTTCGAGCTGGCGTATTCGTCTGTCCAGTTGGTCAATCTCCTCAG
The DNA here is from genome assembly GCA_017630735.1 of Alistipes sp. Classification (GTDB taxonomy): domain Bacteria; phylum Bacteroidota; class Bacteroidia; order Bacteroidales; family Rikenellaceae; genus Alistipes. The sequence continues at coordinate 8,346 of JAGBUS010000013.1, forward strand.
GTACTGAGTTCATCTCAAGACGTAGTCGTGATGCTGCTTCGTCGACAAGGTCAATAGCCTTATCTGGTAGAAAACGATCCGATATATATCGGTGTGAAAGCTCCACAGAGGCAACAATCGCCTCGTCCTTAATACGTACGCGATGGTGATTCTCGTAACGCTCCTTAAGACCTCGCATAATTGATATGGCATCTTCCATTGTTGGCTCATTGACCATAACCTTCTGGAAGCGACGCTCTAATGCCTTATCCTTTTCAAAGTATTTCTGATACTCATCAAGTGTCGTAGCACCAATTGTGCGTAGTTCGCCACGTGCCAATGCTGGCTTTAAGATGTTTGCGGCATCCATGGCTCCGTCGCTCTTGCCTGCACCAACCAAAGTGTGTATCTCGTCAATAAATAGCAGCACCTCTCCCTCAGCTGCAGTAACCTCCTTAACAACAGCCTTTAGACGCTCCTCAAATTCGCCTTTGTACTTCGCACCTGCAATCAAGGCTCCCATATCAAGCGAATAGATACTCTTGTTTTTCAGGTTTTCGGGAACATCGCCATTTACTATACGGTGTGCTATGCCTTCGGCAATCGCTGTCTTACCTACGCCTGCTTCGCCCACTAAAATAGGATTATTCTTTGTGCGTCGTGAGAGAATCTGTAGCACACGGCGTATCTCCTCGTCGCGACCAATAACTGGGTCAAGGCGACCAGTGCGCGCACCTTCATTGAGGTTTATGGCATACTTGCCCAGGGCATCAAACTCCATGCTCTCGGTGGCAGAGTCAATAGACGCGCCCTTGCGAAACTCTTTGATGGCAGAAATAAGTTGCTCCTCTGTAACGCCCATGTGTTTGAGTATGTCGCGTACCACGGAGCGTTCGTGAGCCATAGCAGCTATGATATGCTCGATTGAGGCATACTTATCTGAAAAAGTGCGTGTTAGCTCCACTGCGCGCTGTATTACAGCCGAAGATTCGCGTGAAAAGAATATATTACTCTCGGAGCCTTCAACGCGTGGAAGACGCTCAATAGCCTCTGCTACCTGCTTACGTAGTGTGTCGATATTGATGCCTACACGACCAAAGAGATAACTTGCCAATGAGTTATCATCTGCAATTGCAGTTGCTAAGATGTGCTGGGGCTCAAGTGCTTGCTGTCCCTTTGTATGTGCCAGAGTCATTGCACTCTGCAACAACTCCTGTGCTTTAATTGTAAGAGTGTTGATGTTCATACTTAAAAAAATTATTATCTCTGTTTTGTATGAAAACAGTAAAGGCAATTATGTTGCCATGATGTCAAAAGAAGAAATGTTGTCACTATTTAGCGACATAGCGTCATAATCGTAGCGGATAATGCGACAATATGACAATCATCTAAGACAAAATATCAATAAGGGGTAGCAATATTTCCGTTTTTTTATCGTATATTTGCTTGCAGGAAATAACAAATTAAAAAATCATAGCTATGAAAAAACTATTGACACTAATTGCTTTGGTTGGTATCAGCTTTACCGCTATGGCAGATGAGGGTATGTGGTTATTGCCATATATCAAGAAGATGAATAGTAAGGATATGAAGTCACATGGATGTAAGCTTAAGGCAGAGGATATCTACTCTGCTGAGAAGTCATCGCTCAAGGATGCTATCGTAGTATTTGGTGGTGGCTGTACTGGCGAGATCGTATCTCCTAATGGTCTTCTCTTCACTAACCACCACTGTGGTTATAACTCTATCCAGAAACTCTCAAGCGTGGAGCACGACTACCTCAAGGATGGTTTCTGGGCAATGAACTACTCGGAGGAGCTTCCTGCCGAGGGTCTTTCGGTACGCTTCGTACGCCATATTTGGGACGTCACACCCGACATCGTGGGCAACATCCCCTCTACCGCAGGCGAAGAGGAGTTCCAGACTATGGCTACTGCTAACAAGCAGGCTAAGATTGCGGAGCTCAAGGCTAAGTATCCTGGCTATGACATCATCATCCCAGGCTTCTTTGGCAACAACCAGTTCTTTGCTTTCGCATTAGAAACATATACCGACGTTCGTTTGGTAGGTACACCTCCTTCATCAATTGGTAAGTTTGGTGGCGACACAGACAACTGGATGTGGCCACGTCACACTGGCGACTTCTCTATCTTCCGCGTATATGCGGGCAAGGACAACCGCCCTGCGGCATACTCTGAGGATAATGTTCCATATAAGGCTGAGAAGTGGCTCAACATCTCGTTGGATGGCATCGAGGAGGGTGACTTCGGTATGATTATGGGCTTCCCAGGCTCTACAGAGCGTTATATGACATCATACGAAATTGATTATATGCTAGAGGTAGATAATCCACAGCGCATCTACATCCGTGGCGAGCGTCAGGCAATCTTGCGC